>JAEUQD010000442.1 GCA_016789925.1 Bryobacterales bacterium
GCCCGAGGTGCGCGAGATCGAGGTGGAACAGATCATCTCGGAGGCGCGGATCAGGAAACTCGAGGCCGAGTACCTGGAAGTCGCCAAAGCCGGTAGCGATGTGGCGAAGCAGGCGATCAGAGACTTTTTCCAGACCGCGAACGACAGTATCCGCTGGGTCCAGCGAGCCCGGCGCGAGGCCGAGCCGAGTCACTTACAGGCGCTGTTGGATTTCGCCGGCCGGGCGTATCGTCGGCCGTTGCAACCGGCGGACCGCGAGGATTTGCTCTCGTTCTACCGCGAGGCGCGGGAACGCTACGCGCTGGACCATGAGGGCGCGATGCGGGAGGCGATCGTGCTGGTGTTGACGTCTCCGCAGTTCTCCTATCGCGTCGATCTGGTGGAGTCGCGAGGCGGGGTGCAGCCGCTCTCGGGGTTCGATCTCGCCAGCCGGCTGAGTTACTTTCTGTGGTCGAGCATGCCGGACGAGGAGTTGCTAAGGCACGCCGCGGCCGGCGACCTGCACCGGCCGGAGGTGATCAAGGCGCAGGCGCGGCGGATGCTGCAGGATGCGCGCAGCCGGGCGCTGGCGGTCGAGTTCGGCGGCAACTGGCTGGACTTTCGCGATTTCGAACAGATTGGCACGGTGGATCGCGAGCGCTTTCCCGCGTTTAACGACGACGTGCGCGCGGCGATGTTCGAGGAGCCGGTTCGCTTTCTGCTGGACGTGTTTCGAAGGAACCGTTCGATTCTCGATTTTCTCTATGCGCGCGACACGTTCGTGAATGGGGCGCTGGCCCGCCACTACGGCATGCCGGCGCCCGCGAGCGATTGGGTACAGGTGACCGACGCCGACCGCTATGGCCGCGGGGGCCTGTTGCCAATGGCGGTGTTCTTGACGAAGAACGCGCCGGGGTTGCGGACCAGCCCGGTGAAGCGCGGCTACTGGGTGGCGAAGAACATTTTGGGGGACGAGATTCCGCCGCCGCCCCCGGTTGTGCCGGAGTTGCCGGCCGATGAGGCGAAGATGGATCTGCCGTTGCGGCAGATGCTGGAGCGGCACCGGGCCAATCCGGGTTGCGCGGCGTGTCATGCGCGGTTTGATTCATTCGGGGTGGCGTTTGAGAAGTTCGATCCGGTGGGCAGGAGCCGCACGGCCGACCTGGCCGGGCGCGCCGTGGATGCGCGGGCTACGTTTCCGGGCGGCGTGGAGGGAGAGGGTGTGGCGGGCGTCAAGCAGTTCATTCGCGAGCATCGCGAGACCCATTTCGTCCGCGGGTTT
The DNA here is from genome assembly GCA_016789925.1 of Bryobacterales bacterium. Classification (GTDB taxonomy): domain Bacteria; phylum Acidobacteriota; class Terriglobia; order Bryobacterales; family Bryobacteraceae; genus JADLDI01. Next base: position 1,262 of record JAEUQD010000442.1, read on the forward strand.
TCCGGAAAATTGCTGGCGTATGCGCTGGGGCGGAGCCTCGCGCTCTCCGACGAACCGTTGATCGAGGAGATGGCCCGCAAGCTGGCGGGTGACGGTTACCGTTTTGAGACGGTGATTGATAGCATCGTTACAAGCCGGCAGTTTCTCAATAAGAGGTGACGGATGCAGCTATCCCGAAGAACGTTTCTCCGCGGCGCGGGCGTGACCATGGGCTTGCCGTGGCTGGAGTCGTTGGCGGCCACCACCGCCGCGCCGCCTCAGCGGTTTGCCGTGCTGTTCATGGGCACGGGCATCAGCCCCGGAAAGTGGTGGGCGAAAGGGTCCGGCGCCGGCCTGGAACTGGGCGAATCGCTGGCGCCGCTCGAGCCGCTCAAGACGAAGATCAATGTCATCGACGGCCTGTTCAACAAGTTCGCCACCGGACAGGGGATTCATCCGGCGATGACGGGCAACCTGTTGTCGGGCGTGCCCATCCGCAAGGGTTCGATCATCCAGGGTGGCATCACGGTGGACCAGGTGCTGGCCAACCGGATTGGGCAGGAGACGCCGCAGCCGAGCATGGTGCTGGCCTGTGAGCGGGCGATGACAGGGTTCCACGAGTCGAATTTTTCGAACGCTTACAGCTCGCATATTTCGTGGCAGAGCGCCGAATCGCCGGTGCCCAACGAGATGTATCCGTCGCTGGCCTTCGACAGCCTGTTTGAGAACGGCGGCCGGCTGCGCAATACGAGTGTGCTGGACCGTGTGAAGGACCATGCCGTGGCGCTGAGCGGCAAAGTGAGCGCCACCGACAAGCTCAAGCTGGACGAGTATCTGGCCAGCGTCCGCGAGGTGGAGCGCAGCATCGAGCGGATGCGGACGGATAAGGACAAGGCCGAAGAGCGGGCGCGCGATGCGGGGCGTCCGCTGGCGGCGATGCAGCGTCCGCAGGATGGCCTGCCCGAGGATATCCGCGATCACATTCGGTTGATGTGCGACATCATTGCGCTGGGGTTTCAGACCGACAAGACGCGCGTGGCGTCGCTGCTGCTGGCCCGCGACCTGTCGGCGCTCTACTATCCGTTCCTGGGGGTGAGCAAGCAGCATCACGGCGCATCGCACTACGACACCGAGCCGGACTATCAGAAGATCGTGCTGTTCCAGGTGAGCCAGCTGGCCTACTTGGCGCAGCGCCTGGAGGCGATGCGGGAAGGGGAGAGCACGGTGTTGGACAACAGTTGTTTGTTGTTCCTGTCGAACATGTGGTCCGGTACGAAGCACGACAACAAAAAGGTGCCGGTGGTGACCATCGGCAGCCTCGGGGGCAAGCTCAAAACCGGCCGGGCGCTCTCCTATTTCGAGGCGGGCGACGACAACCGGAAGTTGTGCAGCCTGTACCTGGGCATCATGGACCGGATGGGCGTCAACCTCGCGTCGTTCGGCGACGCCGAGAGCCGGTTAGCCGGTTTCTGAGAGGCGCGATGGACGCTCTATTTGGGGAATAGAGGTTCGGTCTTCTTGACAAGCGCTTCAATCTTGAGCAGGTGCGCGAGGATCGCTTTTTCGTCCTTCAGTGTGTTCGGCTGAATCGAAGTGAGCGTCTTCCATTCG
>JAEUQD010000532.1 GCA_016789925.1 Bryobacterales bacterium
CGCCGTGGGCCGGCGGTGGGGACCCGTCTTCACGGATCAGTTCCAGTTCCGCGGCATTGACAGACTTGTGGTCCTTGGGGTCGTCGCGATACCACCAGGCCCAGACCGCCACCCACAACAAACCGGTGAAGCCGAAAAGCACAAACGCGCCCCGCCATCCCAGGTAGGCCATCGCCACCACGGCCAGCACGGGCGAAATCGCGCCGCCAAACCGCGCCCCCATCCACATCAAGCCGTTCGCCCGCGACCGCGCATGCACGGGAAACCAGCGCGAGATCGCCCGCGACAGTGTGGGAAACGCGCCCGCTTCGCCCGCGCCGAACACAAACCGCGTCAGCAGCAACGAAGGATAGCCGCGAACCAGGCCCGTAAAGATCGTGAAGATCGACCAGCAGCCGACAATGCGGATCATGGTCCGCCGCTGCCCCCAGCGGTCGCCCAGCCACGCCGCCGGCATCTCGAACACCGCGTAGGCGATGTAGAAAGCGGTAAACACCCAGCTGAACTGCAACTGCGTGAGCCCGAGGTCGCGCTGCATGGCCGGCGCGGCCACCGAGATACAAACACGGTCGAGATAAGTGATGACAGCGGCCGCGAACACCAGGGCCAGAACGCCATAGCGGCCGCGGCTGATCACACTATTTGCTCCAGCGTGGCGTCAAAGGCGCGCACCGTGCGCTCGATGTCGCCGGCCGAAAGCACCGAAGAGGTGATGCCGCCGGGCCAGCCGACAATGTCGACGCCTTCGCACAGCATCCCTACACGGAGTTGATGAATGCGTTCGGCCGGAACCGCGCCCTTGAGCTTCTGCCAGGGCACGCGGCCCTGATAGATCTGCTCCGGCTGGCCAGGGTCCACGTCGCCGCCCATGTGGATGTGGAAGTCCGAGAACTGCCCGTAGACGCACCAGGCCAGGCGGCGCGCGCGGAGGACCTCGTTCATGCCGTCGCGAATCGCCGCCGCGGCGGCGTTCGCCCGCTCGATGGCGTCCGTCTCGTTGATGATGCGCAGCGTGGCCAACCCCGCTGCCGCCGACACGGGACCCGCATTGTACGTTCCCTGGTGTGCCACCACGGGCGCCTGAATGCGGCCGTCCACCCGGCGATAATCCAGCATGCCCATGACGTCGGCCCGCCCGGCCAGCGCCGCGCCCGGATAGCCGCCGGCGATGATCTTGGCCAGCGTCGTGAGGTCCGGCGTCACGCCATGGAACGCCTGCGCGCCGCCGCGCGAACAGCGGAAACCGGCGATCACTTCATCGAACAGCAGCAATGCGCCGCGCGCCGCCGTCAGTTCGCGCAAGTGCCGGAGAAAATCGCCGCCCGTCGGAATTTGTCCGAAGGTCGCTCCCGTCGGTTCAATCAATACGAGGGCCACGTCGCCTCCGCCCAGCGCCTGCTCGACCGCCGCCAGATCGTTGGGCGGCACGATGATCGTATCCTCGACAATCCCCGGCACCACGCCGGCGCCGCCGCCCTGAGGAAACGAAACGTGATCGTGCCAGCCGTGAAAGTGCCCGGCGAAACGAAGTACTTTCCGTCTTCCCGTGAAGGCGCGCGCCACACGAATCGCCAAATGCGTAGCCTCGGTGCCGGTCACGGTAAAGCGCAGTTTCTCCGCGGACGGAATCATGGCGCAGATCTGCTCGGCCCACCGCACTTCCAACTCGTGCGAGGCTCCGTAGTGCGCCCCGATGGCCGCCTGCGCCTGCACCGCCTCGACAACCGCCGGGTGGCAATGGCCCAGCAGCAGCGCGCCGTGTCCGCCGAAATAGTCGATGTACTCGTTGCCGTCCACGTCCCATTTGTGCGAACCCGCCGCGCGCGCCACATACAGCGGGTGCGGCTCCAGGTAGCGGCCAACGTGCGTGACTCCGTTCGGCAGGATCCGCCGGGCGCGCTCGAACAACTCGCGCGACCTCGCGGTCTTCTCTTCATAGCGGCGCAGCAGGCCCAGCGCGCCTTGTTCGGCAACAGCGCTCATCGCTTTTTCGGCAACCTCCCTAAGCGTTCAACTCTCTCACAATCTCTTCCCCAATCGCCAGCGACGCGGTGGCGCCGGGGCTCGGCGCGTTCACCACATGCAACTGCCGCCGCCCGTGGACAAAGTGGAAGTCCTGCAACAGCGCGCCGTCCGGCGCCATGGCTTGCGCCCGTACGCCCGCGCCGCCAGGAGTCAGGTCCTCTTCACGCAACTCAGGCACGAGGCGCTGAAGCGAGGCGCAGAACAGGCGCTTGCTGAACGATCTTTGCAACTCGTGCCAGCACACTGCCGGGTACTTGGCGAAGAACTTCCAGAAACCGCGATAGCTCAGCGTGTCCCAGAGATCGTACAGGCTGATGTCGGTCTTGCGGTAGCCTTCGCGCCGGAAGGCGAGCACTGCGTTGGGTCCGCACTCGACACCGCCATGAATCAGCCGCGTGAAGTGCACTCCGAGAAACGGGAACTTTGGATCGGGCACCGGGTAGATGAGATGCCGCACCAGGTGCTGCCGCTCGGGACGCAGCTTGAAGTATTCGCCACGAAACGGAATGATCCGAACGTCGCGCGTGCCCGTACCGAGCTTGGCCACACGGTCCGAATGCAAGCCCGCGCAGTTGACCACGAACTGTCCGCGATAATCGCCGGCGGTTGTCGCGGCGATCCAGTCGCCGCCATCGTCAGTCAGCGCGTTGACGCGGGCGTTGGTCACCACGGTCCCTCCGCCTGACTGAATGTGATCGACGATGCGCGCGCAAACCGCCGCATAATCGACAATGCCTTCTTCGGGAACACGGATCGCACGGATGCCCGCGGCGTGCGGCTCGATTTCGCGGATCTCTTCGCGGTTCAGTAGCCGCAGACCTTGCAACCCGTTCTGGTTGCCACGCGCGAACAGGTCGTCCAACCTCCCGAGTTCTTCCTCCGCTGTCGCCACCACCAGCTTTCCGCAGACCTCGTGAGGCACGTTGTTTTCCTGACAGAAGCGAATCATCTGGCGGATGCCGTTCACCGCCATCCGGGCCTTCAACGAACCGGGTTTGTAGTACAGGCCAGCGTGCAGAACGCCGCTGTTGTTGCCCGTTTGGTGCCGGCCCACCTGGCTTTCTTTTTCGAGAACCGTCACCGCCGCCCCCGGATATTTCTCGAGCAGTCGATAAGCCGCGCCCAACCCGACAATGCCGCCGCCCACCACCAGAAAACTTCGCATACTCATGAATCATTCAGGCATACCATAAGGGGTGATTGCGCAAGACACTGGAGCGGTATTTCGAATTCCAACAACTGAACGCCACCTGGCGTACCGAGATACTGGCTGGGGCCACCACATTTGTGACCATGGCCTACATCGTCTTCGTGAATGCGTCCATTCTTGCCGACGCAGGCATGCCCATCCCCGCCGTGATGGCCGCCACGTGCGCGTCAGCAGGGTTTGCGTCGATCCTGATGGGCGCTTTTGCGCGCTACCCGATCGCGCTCGCGCCGGGCATGGGGCTGAATGCCTACTTCACCTACACCGTCGTCAAAGGAATGGGCGTGAGCTGGCAGGTCGCTCTGGGTGCGGTCTTCCTGTCCGGCCTGGCTTTCCTGCTGCTCACCGTGGCCGGCGTCCGCGAAAAGCTGTTCACGTCGCTGCCCCATGAACTCTACCCGGCGGTGGCCGTTGGCATTGGGCTGTTTATTGCCTTCATCGGATTCCGCAATGCAGGGTTGATCGTGCCCGACGCGGCCACCACGGTGACGCTCGGCAATCTGCGCGACCCACACACATTGCTCGCCGTTGGCGGCCTACTGCTCATGGCCGGATTGCAGGCGCGCGGCGTCAGGGCCGCGATTCTCATCGGTATTCTCGCGGTGACGCTGACTTCGGCAGCGCTGGGACTGACGCCATGGACGCCGCGCTATTACTCTCTGCGCGAAATCTCAGCCACTGCCTTTCAACTGGACATCGCCGGCGCGCTCCGGTTGGGCCTGCTCGAAATCCTCTTCGTCTTCCTCTTCGTCGATCTGTTCGATAACCTGGGCACGCTTGTCGCCGTTTCCAAGAAGGCAGGATTGATGAACCGCCGCGGCGAGATTCCCAGGCTGAACCGCATTCTCCTCACCGACGCCACCGCCACCATGGCCGGAGCCTTTGCGGGCACGTCGACCGTCGTCAGCTACATCGAGTCCACCGCCGGCATCGTGGCTGGGGGACGGACGGGCGTCACCGCCATCACTACCGGCCTGCTCTTCCTCGTGCTGCTCTTCATGGCGCCGCTGGCTGGAGCGGTTCCCAACGCAGCCACGGCGCCCGCGCTGATTCTCGTCGGCGCGGCCATGCTGTCCCATGTGAGCGAAGTCCCCTGGGACGACCCTGTGGTCGCGGTGCCGGCGTTCCTCACGCTGACCACGATCCCCCTCTCGTTCTCGATCGCCAACGGACTGGCCGTCGGCTTTACCAGCTACGCGCTCCTCAAGCTCGTTGCCGGACGGGGACGCGAAGTGTCGTGGCTGGTGTGGCTGCTGGCCGTCCTGTTCATGCTGCGATTCGCGTACCTGGGCAAAGGGTAAACCGCTACTTCATCGTCGCGAACAGGGCCGTAATCTCCGTCACCAGCTTCTCGGCCGCCTTGCGCCCGTAGGGCGTGCGGTCCACCTCGTAGCCCTCCAGATCGAACTCGCTCTCGATCGGCATGTAATCGCCACCCTCGCCCGTGGAGTATCCGCAGAACATCGTGACCGGAAACGGCGAGGCCTTCTTGATCGCCTGGCCGATTTCCGCGAACGGCTCGCCGGGCATCGCCACGATCGCCACTTCGCCGATACGCAGGATCTGCGCGCGCACTTTCACCGGTTCGCCCTTGGCCGACCGCCACTTCGTCAACAAATCCTGAAACCGCCGCAAGCGCGCGTCCGCGGCATGGACAGCCCACTTGTCGCCGGTCGACTTCGCTTGCCGCGCCTTCGCTTCCGCGTCTTCCACGCGAACCCTCATCTTGGCGATCTCGGCCGGTGTGTATTCGCGCCCTGGAAGTTCAATTACCTTCGTCGCAAACTGGAGCGAACCCTCGCGCGGTCCTGTAACCCGCCAGGGTTGCTTCGCGATGAACGCGGTCGATTCGGTGAAACCTTCAAATTGCGGCGTGCGTTTTACCGTGTCGGTCTGCATGGCGATCGCGGCCGCCTGGTGGCCCAGAATCCGGCCCAGCCGGTGCGCCACTCCGATATCTCCGGTGAAGCCCTCGATCGGTCCCTGGTTGCCCGCCGCACCCTGAAAATACATCGCATGCGCGCCCGGAAAGGCCTGTTCAATCACCTTACGCGTCATCCCTGGCCAATCCGGCGAGATCAACTTGTTATCCCAGGCCATGACTGTCCCATGGCACTGGAAGTTCACCAGCACGGCCAGCGGAGAGCCGTCCGCCCTATCGACGCGGGCGACGATCAGATCGCGATCCACCAAGCCGTCAGGGTTGCGCCCCACTGCCGGAGGATTGCCGTTGGCCGGCCGGATGCGGCGGTTGATGTTGATGGTTCCATAGCCCTTCGCACCACCGACATGAACCGGTTCGAGTTTCGAGTTGGCTTCGATAATCGCGCCGGCGATCTTGTCGGCGGTCACTTCCCAATACCGTTCGAAACCCTCATGGAACTTGGTGAGGTCATAGCCCACGGGTCCTTTTTCCCGGTTCAGAAACGGACCGGCGTGCGTGTGCGTGGCGCCAAGGCGAATGTTCTCTAACGGAATGCCGGTGACCGTCGACGCCTTTTGTATCGCCGACGCGACCGGATTCGGAAACAGCGCATCCACGTCCACGAGCGCGAATTTCTGCTTCCCATCGCTCACGACCAGAGCGGTCGCCACCATGCCCGCCGGGTCTATTCCTTCCGCCTCAATGTGTGTCTGGGCACCCCAGTTCATCTGCGGAATGCCCACCGGCGGCGTAATATCGGCCCGGGCGACGCCCGCCAGCAGGCCGGATGGCCGTGAGTTCTTCACACCTTGCTCGACGACATCGGCGGATAGCGTCACGACGCCCGCCAGCAATATCAATGCGATTCGCATACCTGCTTCTGTATCACAAACAATATAATCTGAGGTAGTCATGCCTCGGTCTTTCGCCTCTGCGACCCTTGTCCTTTTGTTTGCAACCACGCTACGCGCCGATTTCGCGGCGGGCATGCGAGCCTACCAGAACGGCGATTTCGGCACCGCGATGATCGAACTGAAACGCGAAGCCGAAGCCGGCAATGCCGCGGCGCAGTTCACCCTGGGGTTTATGTATTCCGCCGGCAAGGGGACCGCGATCAACGAGGCCGAAGCACTGAAATGGTACCGGATGGCCGCCCAGCGTGGCAACGCCGACGCCCAGTACGCTGCCGGCTACATGCTGCTGAACGGCAAAGGAACAGCAGCGGACGAAGCCGAAGCGGCGCGGATGTTCCAACTGGCCGGCCGCCAACAACATCTTCCGGCGCAATACAGCCTGGCGTTGCTTCACATTGAGGGGAAAGGCGTGCCCAAGGACGAAGCGCTGGCTGCCAATTTACTCACGGAGGCGGCCAGGAAGGGCAATGCCGGCGCGCAGTACGCGCTCGGCAACCTACTCCTGAACGCGTCCACCATCCCGCGCAACGAAAGCGAAGCGCTCACATGGCTCCAGTCCTCGGCCGAGCAGGGCGTGCCGGAAGCGCTGCTGGCGCTGGCTAAACGCTCGACCGATCCCGCCGAAGCCCACAAGTTGCAACTGCGCGCCGCCGAGTTAGGTAATGGAGAGGCCCAGATGTTGGTAGCCCAAGCCTACAGCGAAGGCCGCGGCGTCCCGCAGAACGATGGGGAAGCGGCCAAGTGGTACTTGCGCGCCGCCGAGGCGGCGAACCTCGAGGCCCAGTATCAGGCCGGCTTCCTGTTCGCCAACGGCAAAGGCGTGCCGCAGAATGAGATTCGGGCCGCCAACTGGTACCGCCAGGCTGCCGAACGCGGTCACGCGGGGGCGTTCTTCAATTTGCGCGCCTTGGAAACCTCGGGCCGGGTCGCGCCGGGTGACCCGATCCAGGAGGCGCGCATTTTCAAAGTCGCTGCTGAACAGGGAAATCCCGACGCCCAGTATCAACTGGCGCTTCGTCTGAGTGAGGGCAGGGGAGTCACCGCCGATGAAGCAGCGGCCATCAAGTGGATGCAGACCGCGGCCGAGCAGGGCCACCCGGACGCCCAGTTCCGGTTTGCCCGAATGCTGTCGTCGGGCAAGGGCGTTGCTCCCAACGAAGCGGAAGCGATTGCCTGGTACAAGAAGGCCGCCGAGCAAGGACATGAAGAGGCCGAAGCGACGCTGGCCGAATTGTACGTTTCAGGCAAAGGCGCTTCCGCGAATCCGGCCGAGGCCGCACGCTGGCTGGCCCGGGCCGCAGAACAAGGCAACCGCCAGGCACAGTTCGGCTACGGCATGGCGCTACTGGAAGGCCGCGGTGCGCAGCGCGAATTGCGCGAAGGCGCGCGGTGGCTTCGACGCGCTGCCGACCAAGGCCACGTAGGGGCGCAACTGGAACTCGCCAAACTGTGCCTGGACGGGCGCGGAGTCCCGCAGGATTTCGTGCAGGCGCATATGTGGGCCAATCTTGCCGCCACCGAAGGAGAAGGCGACGCCGTGAAAATTCGCGAAAAAGCGGCGACTCTGATGACGCGCGACCAGATTGCTCAGGCGCAGGACCTGGCCCGCAACTGGCGCCCTACCAAGCCCTAAGCCGCGCGCTCCGCCAGGCCGCTCCGGCCAGCGCGAAATAGAACGCGCCGAAGGCAGGACGTTCGTGGAAGTGATAATCCACCCAGCAATGCAGCAGCACGCTCAATAGGCCGATTGCCCAAACGGTGCGGCAGGCGGCAGGCGTCACGGCCACCCCGAACAATAACATCAGAGCGGCAAGAGGCAAGCCGCCTTCGGCCGCCCATTCCGCCCAATCGTTATGTGCGTGGTTATCGAA
>JAEUQD010000547.1 GCA_016789925.1 Bryobacterales bacterium
GGAAACTCCATGTGGCGCGGCACAATACCGAGGCTTACATGCCGGCCCCTCCCGGCGGCGTGGTCAACCTCCCACTTTCGAAACCCGAGTTGTACGATGTAGTGAACGATCCGGACGAAAGTTACGACGCAGCGCCGGAGAACAGGCAGGTGGTCGAACAGATCGTGGCGCACATCGACCGGTTGATGGCCGGGATGCCCCAGGAGGTTCGCGACGCGCGGGCGGCGACCCTGGCGCGACAGGTCCGCGAAGGACCGGCAGGGGCCATGGCCCGTCCGCTACAGTAGAGAGGAAACTTATGAAACTGGCAGCAATCGCCCTGGCGGGCGCAATGGTACTGGGCGCGGCGGACAAGGGATTCAAGCCGCTCTTCGACGGCAAGACACTCAACGGCTGGACCCTGTTCAACAAGGGCAAGGGCAGCGGCTACATCGTCGAAAACAACTCGATCGTCTGCCCCGCGGACGGGGGCGGCAACCTGCTCACGGAGAGAGAATACGCGAACTTTGTGTTGCGCTTCGAGTTCAAGATGGAGCCGGGCGGAAACAACGGCATCGGCATCCGCGCACCGCTGGCCGGCGATATCGCCTACTCGGGCATGGAGATCCAGATTCTCGATCACGACCACGAACGCTACAAGGGCAAACTGAAACCGACCCAGCGGCACGGGTCCATCTACGACGTCTTCCCCGCCGAAGGCGAAGCTTTGAAACCCGCTGGCCAGTGGAACAGGGAAGAGATCGTTGCCGACGGCCGGAAGATCAAAGTAACGCTCAACGGCAAAGTGCTGGTAAACGCCGACCTCGACACCGTAAAGGACCCCGAGAAGCTCAAGAAGCACCCTGGCCTGCTACGTACCACCGGCCACATCGGCTTTCTCGGCCACGGCACCCGCGTCGAGTTCCGGAATATCCAGATCAAAGAACTGCCCTAGATTCTGGGGAGCGCTTGTATGACGTTGACTATCGAGATCTCTGACGAACTGGAAGCAGTGCTCCAGGCGAAAGCCCGCGAGCAAGGGCTGACCACGGACAGACTGGTGCACGACGTCCTGGCCCAAGCATTGGCGCCGGCCCTCGAAGTTGGGGGCGAAAGGCCCTCAGCCTTAACTCGGACAGACGGGGAACAAAAGGCCCGCGCTTTTGTCCAGTGGGCTAAAGGCCACCGCGAAACACCACTGCTCTCCGACGAGGCCGTTAGCCGGGCCGGCATGTACCCGGATCGCTGGTGAACCCCACGCTGATCGACACGAATATACTGCTGCGTTCAGTGCAGCCCTCTCATCCTTTGAACGCGGTAGCCGTTCGCGCTCTGGAAACCCTGATGACGAAGGGAGAGCCGCTATTCGTTGCGGTTCAGAATCTTGCTGAGTTCTGGAATGTGGCGACGCGCCCTGTCGTCAACAATGGCTTGGGATACACAATCGAAGAGGCGCAGGCAGAACTGGCAAGAATCGAAGGCTTCTTCGACGTGCTCACCGAGAACGAAGCGTCCTACGCGATTTGGAAAACGCTTCTGAGTCTGCATCGAGTAAGCGGTGTTCAAGTCCACGACGCTCGACTCGTTGCGGTGATGAAGGCTCACGACATGTCGCGAATCGTGACGCTCAATGTCAGTGACTTCGCCCGTTTCCCCGATATCGAGGCCATCTACCCTGGCACAGTCACCTAATCTTCGAGCGGTTGCGACGGCGAAAACAACGTGCGCGGGCGGTCGGCAACGGGTATGAAGCCGTGGTGGCGATAGAAGGCGGTCGCCCTTTCGTCTTTGGCGTCCACCAGAAACGCGTAGACCGCTGGCGCTGAGGCTAGAACCCGTTGTAGCGCGTCCGCCAGCATCGCAGCGCCCAGACCTCGGCCCTGGAATTTTGTATCTACGGCCATTCGCCCAATCAGAGCCGCAGGGACACTCGGATAGCGAGGCAGCTTCCGGCTGTTCCCCGCTAGAGAGTCTCACCCAGAACCGTGAAATTCAGATCCACCCGCTTGCCTGGCTCTGCTTTCGTGGATGTCAGCGTGAGGACGGGCTTGAGCACGCTTTCGCCTGCCTGCTCGAGCGCTGCCTCGTGAAAACGCCGCTGCAGGCCTTGCCGGAAGCGCCGCCGGATGAACAGGTGGAGGATTGCAAGCAGCGCTTCCTGGCGGTTGCGATCGGTGTCGATCGTCAATGAACTCGTCTTGAACTCGAACGTGTCTTCCGGCACTTCATCGTCGTCGAGTTTGGAGACCGGGACCCAGACTGGAATATCGACGGGGTGGATCTGAAAACGGTAGTCGAAGGTGAAACGCTTGTTGAACACGCCGTCGTGAAGGGCGTGGCCGAAGACACGAAAATCGCTGCCGACAATATCAAGCCGTAACTGGTCAAACGTCGTCCGGCCATCCACGAAGGGCAGCGGCGGAGCGAAGGTCCCGAACTCGGCCTTTGAGATCCTGCGCGTGATGGGCAGGACAAACAAGCGGGTCTTGCTATTGAGTGGGCGTGTATTGCTGCGCGCATATGCGCGGCCTGACGCATTCAGCAGCCTCACGGCGTAGCCGTTTCCCTTCGTGCTTGGGAACGAGACC
>JAEUQD010000916.1 GCA_016789925.1 Bryobacterales bacterium
CCATGAGGACAACTTGCGGGTCGCCGCCGGCGATGGCCGGGCGCGCTTCCTCGATCGACCCGAAGGCCCCAGTGACGCGATAGCCGGCGGTGGTGTCGATGAGGAAGCGCAGCCCTTCGCGGATCTGGCGGTTGTCTTCGACGATGGCGACTCGGATCAAGGTATCAACCAGCCTATCGTGGCGGTCGTGGCGTGAGAAGGCACCACCTACACAGGTAGCGGGATTCGCAGGTGGAGGGTGGTTCCGGCGCCGTTGCGCCATTCGATGTGTCCGCCGAGCGACCGAGCTCGTTCTTCGAGGCTGGCCAGGCCGGTACCGTTGTGGGAGCCGGCGCGATCGAAACCGATGCCGTCGTCGGCGACTTCCATGATGAGCGTGCGGTCTTGCTTGGCGATGCGTACGTGGACGCAGCGGCAATGCGAGTGGCGAAGGGCGTTGCGGAGCGACTCGCGGTAGATGAGGAAGATCTGGCGGCGCGCTTCGGGGCCGATGGCATCGGCCTCGTCCAACCCCTCGGCCTGGAACTTGACGTCGATGCCGCGGGCGGTGAGCAGGTCGGCGGCAAAGCGGCGCATGCGCTGGGCGAGGTCGGGGAGATTGTCGCGGGCGGGATTGATCGCCCAGACGATGTCGCTAATGGAGTCGACGAGTTCGCGCGATACCTCGGCGATTTGGGCGAGGGGTTGCGGGTCTGCCGAGCGCTGCGCCACCTCGCTCAAGATGGCGATCTGGGAAAGGCCGGTACCCACCTGATCGTGCAGGTCGCGCGCGATGCGCATGCGGACAGCCTGGACTTCGAGCCGGCGGCGGAGTTTGAAAGAGTGGAACGTCCAGCTGAGGGCGGCGATAGCGGCGGCGCAGAGCAATAGAAACCACCAGCGACGCCAGAATGGGGCAAGGACTTCAAAGTCGAGGACGGCGCTGACGGGCGAGGCGATGCCGTCGCCATTGCTAGCGCGCAATTCGAGGTGCTGCGGGCCGGCGGGCAGTTCGGCGAACTGGACGGAGCGCAGCGTGGTGGGCGGGCTCCAGGGGGCGCCGGGGGAGAGACGGTACTGATACTGGATGGTTTCGCCGGGCGCGAATCGGGGCGCCGCATATTCGATTTGAAGCTGGTCGCGGGGGGCGTAAAGCGGCGGCAGGCTGAGGGACTGGGCCGCGCCGCCCGCGATCGGCTGAACGCGGCCGTTGACCTTGACGGAGGTGAAGTAGACTTGGGGCGCGGGGATTTGGCGGTCCGGCTGGGGGACGAGGCGAGAGACGCCCTGGACGGATCCGAACCAAAGCACGCCGTTGCGGTCGCAGAGGGCGGTCTGCTGCTCGCCGCCGGCGAGACCGTCGTGGGTGGTGAAGCGGCGGACGTGGAGCGGGCCGGGCGCGTCGGGGTCGATCCGGTCGACACCCAGGCCGTGACCGAGGTAGATGCGGCCTTGCCGGTCTTCGGTAATGGCTTGGATCTCGGCAGCAGACAAACCGTCGTTGGGACCGTAGGTGCGAAAGGTGGGCCGCTCGGCAGTGGGGTCGTCGATTCGCGCCACTCCGCCGCTGCCCGAGCCGATCCAGACGCGGCCTTTGCGGTCGGTATGGATGCGGCGGATGCCGCCTGGCGGCACGCCTTGGTCGACGCCGAAAAACTGGAAGCGGCCGCGGGCGTAGCGGAGGACGCCGGTACGCCACCAGCCGATCCAGATCTGGCCGTGGGCGTCTTCGCCGAAGCCGTTCGGCCGGGCGTTGTGGACAGGGGGAAGACCGTCGGCGCTAGAGAACTGGCGGAAGAGGCGGGTTTTTGGGTCCCAGCGGGCGATGCCGGCAGCATCGTAGCGGGTCCCGACCCAGACGCCACCCTGGGAGTCTTGAAAGATCTGATAGATATGGCCGGTGAGCAGACCGTTGCGGGCGTCAAAGATGGTGGCAGGGGGACGGGGTGCGCGCTGCCAGTTGGGGGGGAAGACAAGGAGACCGCGTTCGGAAGCGATCCACCAGTCGCCGGCAGGCGTTTCGGCAGCGACCTGATACCAGCCGGACCACGCCGAGGAGTAGAAGGAAGGGGGGACGGGCACGGGGACGGAGCGAAATCGCTCGCCTTGGAGGAAGTTGAGATGGAAGGCGCCGGGGAGGCGGGTCATGGCGCAGATTTGCCCGGCGCGGGTTTCGAGCATGGCCATTACGTAGGGGGAACCGAGGCCGTCGGCGGGGCCGTAGGAGACGAAGCCGTCACGGGACAATTTCATGGCACCGCCGGATTGACTGCCGATCCAGAGATTGCCGGCGCGGTCGTCCTGTATCGTGTCGATGTCGAGATGGCTGAGGCCATGCTCGCGGGAATACGCGCGAAATCGCGTGATGCGTCCCTGGGAATCGCGGACCGGTTCGGCGATACCGGAGGTTGTCCCCACCCACAGCGTGTCCTGCATCCCAATGTGAACGACTTTGACGGTAATGGCTGGAAGTCCGTCATCCACGGTGAAGACTCTCTCGACGACGGGCTTATCTTCGTCGTTGCGAAGCTGGCACAGTCCTTTGCCCGAGGCCACCCATAGGAGTCCATCGGGGCCCAATTCGAGCGAAAGGATCTCGTCCGAGGGCAGTCCGTCACGCACGGTCAGGTGAAGTGAAGGCTTGCCCGGCTGCAGCCGGTGAATGCCGTTCGAGGCTCCGATCCATAGCGCCCCGGCTTGATCGGAAACGATTGCCCACACGCTGGGCCGGGCGTCCTTGGCCTCCAGAGGTATCAACGTGAAATGGAGCGAGGGCACCGTCTGCACTCGATAGAGACCGGCTTCGGTGCCCGCAAGGATCACTCCGGGTCGCTGTTCGAAGAGCACCTGCACCGGCGCGCGGGCCCCTGGCGGAGCGGTGCACTTATAGATCGGAGCGGGATGCGCGAGAGGACTGACGCGGCAGAGCCCGTCATCACTACCCGTCCAGAGGGTTCCGTCGCTGGCGTCGAGGATGGCACGGATGCGGGGCTGTCTGGGTCGGGAGCGGTCGCGATAGGTGACGAACTCATAGCCGTCATA
>JAEUQD010000587.1 GCA_016789925.1 Bryobacterales bacterium
GCGAACCGGAAAGCGCCGGACTGGTCGGAATTGGCGGTTTTATAGAGGTCGAGGCGCTGGTGGCGATCGGCGGTGGGAACGAGAAGAACCGTCGCGCCGGACTTGGGGTTGCCGTCGTTATCGGCCACCGAGCCGGAAACCCCTGCGCCGTTGGGGCTGATGACGACATCCAGGAGGCCCGCGGAGCCGCCGCTGAGGTCGACGCCGGCGGCGAGCGCATCGGCTTCGCCATAGCGGACGGCTTTCACGTAGGCATTGTCGGTGAGCCCGGTGATGGAGATGTCGTACTGGCCGGCGGTCAGGTTATTTACAATGAACTTGCCATCAGCCTCGACGGGCGAAGTACCGAAGCCACCGAAGGGTCCTGTTTCACGAGGCGAAAGTTGGACGCGGAGACTCTGAAGGTCGATGGATGCCTTGTCCTGGACGCGGACGACGCCAGAGAGGTCACTCCCGGGGACGGGGGTGATGGTGACATCGGTGACGTCGCCTTCGCCGACCTCGACGGGGACGCGCGCGGACATCCGGTTCTGTCCGTCGAAGGATTGGACGACGAGGTTGTAGGAGCCCGGCCGAACGCCTTGGATCTCGAAGGTTCCCGTATTGGGACGCCAGGGACCGGCCATCCGGTCGCCAAACCCGAAACCCACGGAGGACTTGGGGACGAGCATGACCATGCCACCGCGGCGTCCATCCGCTTGAGCGACGACGCGACCGCTGACACGATAGGTGCGCGTACGGAGAAGCCGCATGTCGACGCCGCGCATGTCGGAGCCGACGGGGATCTCGAGCAGGGTGGCAGAATCGAGCTCGAACGTGCCGGGGAAATACATGGGGGCGTAATTCTGGTCAGCGGATGGCGGCATGCCGCCGCCGGGTCCACCACGGCCTCCGCCGCGCATCATCATCGCGCCAAACGGACCGCCGGCGCGGTGGCTGACCGAGAGGTAGTACTTGCCGGGCGCGATGCCAAAGAGGCGATACTCGCCAAGGTCGTTACTGCTGCCGCCGCTGACGGGCACGAGTTGGCGGCGTCCGCGAACGAAGGTGTACCGCATCAATTGAACCTGGGAGCTCTGGACCGGGTCGCCATCTTCGTCGGTGATTCTCCCAGTGACGACGGCGTGGCGCACGAGCTTCAGTTCGACGTTCTTCAACTCGTCGCCGCTCTTGAGTGTGAGCGGGGTACCGGGCTGGTTGGGCTTGCGCGCGCCATGCTCCATCCGGACATAACCGCTGCGCTCGGCCACCAGGCGGTACTGGCCGGGTTCGATGTTGGTCAGCCGGAACTTCCCCTCGGCGTCGGTGGAGGCGGTAACGGGGTTCATCGGGCCGTTGCCGCGCGGGGTGGATGCAAATGCGGTCAGGAGGGCCTTCTTGAGAGGCTCACCGGTGTCAGCCTGGCGCACGACTCCCTCGATCGTGCAGAGCGCCTGCTGCTGCGCCGTTCGTTGCGAACCTTGCTGCTGAGCGGCAGCGAGGGAAGCCACACACAAATAGGCGAGGAAACGCATCCGGCTGTTTGGACGAGCTTATGCGGCCCGATGTTACGTTAAGGACGTAAAGACTAGCTGGTCTTCCGGCTCGAGTATTTATTCAACAGGTCCAGAAGGCGCTTGGCGGTGGCGGGAGCCGTCTTGCCGCCATTCACCACCGTCTTGTTGTCGGTGCCGGAGCCGTACATCTCGGTGAGCGAGTCACCGTCCTGGCGCAGAGTCGCGCCCTGGAGCGAAATTCCGGCGAATACGCCGCGAGCCCGAGACCAAGTGAGGATTTCGGCACGCAGGGTGGCGTCGGTTTCGGCCTGCGCCGTGCGGCCCACGGGTCCCGCGGCGGCAGAGGCGTCAGCGCCGATGGTGAACTTGTTCGAAAGCAACCGGTCGGCACCCTTCTCGTTCATGACGAGCATGACGACGTCGGTTTCGGAACCGCCGATCTGGAAGCCGACGCTGCCGCCTTCGACGCGCACGGCGCCCGGGGCGGACCAGCCGGCGCCGGATTTGTTGCGGCAGGTGACAAACCCGCGGCCGTACTTCGCACCGATGATAAAGGCGCCCTTCTTGAGGCCGGGCACGATTACGGCGCAGTGGCTCTTGTCGAGGATTTTCTGGGGAATCGACTTTTCAGAGATCCCCATGATTTCGTCAAAAACAGTGGCGGCATTGTTGAGCCGCTTGGCGCTCTCCGACTCCTGCGCGAACGCGGCCACCGAAAACAGCAGCAACCCAGTACGAAGAATGTGCATGGATATATGATACCGACGAGACGCGGGGTATAGTTTCGTAAGCAGGTGAATTCTTATGCTCAAGCTGGCCGATGCGGTGAAATATTTTCGCGACCACGAAGGCGTGGTGTCGCACATGTATCTGGACATTGTCGGGCTGGTGACGGTGGGTGTCGGGTTTCTGTTACGAAACGCCGAAGACGCGGTGGCGCTGAAGTTTGTGAATCGCGCGACGGGCAAACCCGCCACCGCGGAGGAGAAGCGGCGCGACTGGACAGCGGTGAACCAGCAGGAGAAAGCGCGGCGGGCGGATTTCTATAAGAAGTTCACGCAACTGGATTTGCCGGCGGATCAGATCGACAAGCGGCTGGAGGCGCTGATCGGCGAGTTTTCCAGTTCGCTGCGCAGCCGGTTCCCCAAGTTCGACGCGTTTCCGCCGACCGCGCAGATCGGGCTGCTGGACATGATCTACAGCCTGGGACCGAGCGGGTTCTTCAAGGGGTATCCGAAGATGTGCGGGGCAGTGGACCGGCAGGACTGGGCGGCTGCGGGGGCGGAGTGCGAACGGGGCGGCGTGTCGCCGTCGCGGAACAAGGATTGCCGGCAGTTGTTTCTGGATGCGGTGACGGTTCCGGTGGAAAGCGTGGCCTTTGCGCCGGTGAAAAAGAAGGGAAAGAAGACTACCAAGGCAGCTCGCGGATAAGCGCGGGCGCGGCCGTGGCAGTTTTCTTTTCGAGGAGGAGAAAGCGGACCTGGCGTGCCGAGCCTTGGGTGGGCCACTGTTCGAGGGAGAAGAGGCGGTCTTCGAGGGAATCGGCATTGAAGTCGCCGCGGGCAGCGAGCGTTATGCGGTAGTGCCAGCCTTCGCCCGGCAGGAGCGCGGCCGGTACCGATTCCGTGGCGTTCCAGTGAGTGCTGGTGGAGGCTCGGGCGGAGGCGACCAGTTGCTGGGCCTGGCATTGCCGGGCGGCGAGGCGGAGCGGCGGATA
>JAEUQD010000595.1 GCA_016789925.1 Bryobacterales bacterium
TACCGGGGTGGCAAAGGCGGCACAACACAAGCTGGCACGCATGTCCCTCTCATTGCGCGATGGTCCGGCCAAAGTCCGAAGGACAAAGTTTGTGACGATTTGATCGACTTCACCGACTTCCTGCCCACGCTGGCCGAGGCGACCGGCGCACAGATCCCCAACGACCATCCGCGCGATGGGCAGAGCTTCCTGGCCCAGGTACAAGGTAAGCGAGGCACGCCGAGGGAGTGGATCTTCTGCCATTACGATCCCCGCTGGGGTAAGAACCCGCCGGCCCGATGGGCCATGGACCATCGGTGGAAGCTCTACGGCGATCAGCGATTCTTTGATTTACAGAGAGACCCGCTCGAAGAAAGACCACCCCTCACTGGGCTGACGCCGGAAATGGAGAGGGCGAGAAACAAGCTTCAGGTGGTGCTCTCGCGGTTTCCTGGCCAGACGAAGTCTAACCCTGGCTAGGGTTAGGCCGCATCAACACTGTAACGATAATCGCCATGGCCGTAAAGGTGCCTTGCAGCGTTACCGCGTGAAAGGCTTCGGCTTCCTTGGGCAGATAGAGCTTGGCGCCGGCCACCGCAATCGCCGTCCACAGTAATAGCAGGGTCTTCGCATTCACCGACAAGGGGCGAGCCGCCAGCCAGGCGACAATGGCCGTGGTCACCAGCACCAGCACCCACGGGATGTAGGTCTTCGCCTTTACCAGATCGTAGGCGAAAGCAGCGAACGTGAACGTGATGGCCACGTGCCAGGCGATGCGGGGCCAGACCAGCACCACACCCAGGAGCAGCGCGCCCACCAGCGTGTAATTCCAGCGCAACTCGAAAATCGCATAAAACGGATAAAGCGCCAACGCGGCCGCCATGCCTGCCACCGCGCCCGCCCAGGACAGGGACTCGGCCTCTTCCGGCGCCGCCCCGCTCAGCGTTTCACGCCAGCGATACGCACAGGCCCCCAGCGCGAGCCCGAACAGGAAGCCAAATGTAAATTCCATCACCTTCCACCAGCCCACGCCCGACTCCAGCCCACTCGCCCGCCCGATCACTTGAATCCATCCGCCCAGACCAAACCCCACAAATCCACCGATCGCGCCGTAGACTCCGAACGAGACGGGAATGCGCGCGTCACCGCGTGTCAACAGACAGGCCAGGAACGCAACGCCACCCAGCAGCAAACCAGCCCAGAGCTCCGCGCGCGGGCGGTCGTACAGATTCGAGAAGTAGATCAGCTTGGGCTCGTTCACCAGCTTCCAGCCCAGATGCGTGGCCGCGGCAAGCAGGGCCAGCGCGATGGCGACATCCCGGCGCGCCCATTGGCGGATCTGGAGGCCTACTGCGAGGATCGCCCCGCCCGCCAGGCCCCACACCATTCCCTTGAGCGCCAGGCCCGCCAGCCCCCAAATCTGAGTTTCGGGTACGAAAGACAAACCAATGGTCTGGCCGTAGGTTTCCTGGCCGCCCAAGCCGACACCAACCGCGCCGAAGGCGGCAATGACACCGGCGTCCGAACCTTTCCGCTCCAACAGGATGCAGATCGTGAGGGCGACCAGCGCGCCCGGAATCATCGCACCCAGCGGGCCTCCTCCAATAAATCCCCGCAAGCCCCATCCCACCGACATGGCAAAAGCGGGCAGGAGCAGGAAATGAAGTCTTGACGTTTGCATGGCCAATGAGAATTCTAGACTTTTTACATCTGAGACGGAATCAGTTGCATAAAATTGTGACCATGACGGAGTCAGAAAGCAGCACCCGGCGCGGATTTGTGGCCGCGATTTACGCGCTGTGGGGAGTGATCACCGCGGCCATCGGCCTGCCGGCGGGAGCCTACCTGCTTCTGCCTCCGCGAACACAGCACAGAGAGGATTGGATAGATGTCGGTCCAATCGCGGACCTCGGCACTTCGGGCCCGCAGGAGGTCGTCTTTCGGCGCAACCGGAAGGATGGCTGGAAGATCACCAGTGAAAAGACCAGCGCCTGGGTCACACAGCAGAGCGGCAAACTCGTCGCCTTCGCCCCGGGCTGCACCCACCTGGGCTGCGCCTATCACTGGGATGACAAGCACAAGAACTTTCTGTGCCCCTGCCACACCTCCACGTTCGGTCCGGATGGACGCGTCCTCGAAGGTCCCGCGCCGCGCCCCCTTGACCGATTTCAGACAAGAATCGAAGCCGGCAGACTCCTGCTCGGACCCATCGTGCAGAGCCAGGAACTCAGCTCTCTGCACAGCATCCAAGCCGGCTGTCCGAAGCAACAGGGGGGTCGGAAGGCATGACCCGCAAGATCATCAACTGGCTGGACCATCGCACCGGCATTGAGACGGCCGTCAAAAACTTCCTCTACGAAGAAATCCCCGCCTCCAGCGGCTGGCACCAGGTCTTGGGCAGCGTGGCGCTGTTCTGCTTCATGGTGCAGGCGGCCACCGGTATGCTGCTGTCGTTCAACTACGCCCCCACCCCAGGCGAAGCCCACAACAGCCTTCGCTACATCATGAACGAGGTGATGGGCGGCAGCCTGATTCGTGGGCTGCACCACTGGGGCGCGAGTATGATGGTCGTGGTCGCCGTCCTCCACATGGCGCAGGTGTTCCTGTTCGGCGGCTACAAAAAGCCCCGCGAAGCCACCTGGCTGGTGGGCATTGTTCTCCTTCTCCTGACCCTCGGTTTCGGACTCACCGGCTACCTCCTGCCCTGGGACAACCGCGCCTATTGGGGAACCGTCGTCACCACCCAGATCGCCGCCAAGGCGCCGGGGGCCGGAGCCTACGTCACCCGACTGATGGGCGCCGACGGCGGCGTAGGTGTCGTCACCTTTGCCCGCTTCTATGCGCTCCACGTCATGCTCCTGCCGCTGGTGACCCTGCTGATGATCGCCGTGCACATCTACCTGGTCCGCAAGCACGGCGTCGCCCCGCTCGCCGGCGACACCGCGCCGAAAAAGAAGTTCTTCCCCGAGCAGGTGTTCAAGGATACGGTCGCAATCTTTGTGGCCTTCATGATCCTGTTCCTGCTGGCCGCCTTCGCCCAGGCGCCGTTGGGACGGCTCGCCGACCCCACCGACACCACTTACATCCCGCGGCCCGAGTGGTACTTTCTGTTTCTCTTTCAGACTCTGAAATTCTTTGAAGGCCCGCTGGAAGTCGTGGGCAGTGTCGTGCTGCCGGGCTTGGCGATGATGGCGCTCGCCCTTGTCCCCTTTATCGACCGCGGGCAGATGAAGAAGCTCACGCAGCGCACGACGGCGGCGGGCGTCCTGCTTCTTGCCGCGCTCGGCTGGTCAGGCCTGACCGCCGCGGCCATCCTGAGCACCCCGCCCGAGGCGCGAGAGCAGGAATTGGCTTCCGCCCCGGAGGTCTGGGAACAGCTATCGCCCCAGGAACTCGCCGGCATCGGTTATTTCCGGCAGGAGAACTGCGTGTCGTGCCACAAAGTGGGGACCAAGGGGACCGCAGTGGGTCCCGACATTACCCGCTCCGCGATCAAGCGCGACGCAGCCTGGCTGATCGATCATTTCAAGCATCCTCAACAAATGGTGCCCGGCACTTCCATGCCACCACTGTCCCTGACCGATGCGCAGTTGAACGCACTGGCCGCGTTCCTCCTGAAGCTGACGCCACGAAATGCCGAAGCGCTCGACTCAGCCCCCGAGTTTGCCGTGGACGGCGCCATGATCTATCAGCGCTTCAATTGCGGCGCTTGCCATCAGGCCAATGGCGTCGGGATGAAGCTCGGTCCGCCCCTCAACGGATTGAAAGGCCGCCGCTCGCGCGACTGGATCATCCGCCATTTCGGTGAACCGCAAAAACTCTCGCCCGGAAGCACCATGCCGCCCTACCGGTTCAACGAGAAAGAAATGGACCGAATCACATCGTTCCTGCTCGCCCTCCCGGCGCGCTTCGAACCACCCGCGGAATAGGCATTTGGCTTCGCGTCCTGAAGGAGCTTCTCATCGATACGGATCACCGGCAGGCGAAGTTCGCCGCGGTCCAGTTCGCCCGGTCGTTCTGCCCGCCGGGAGGCCCGGTATAGACTGCCTTCTGCGGATACGGGCAAAGCGGCCGCTCATTGTCGACCTGGCCCTGTGTGCTGTGGGTTGCGACAATCCGGTCCGGGGCTTTGCCGTTTTCCACCCAATCCACCATCGGCGCGAGTTTGTCCCAATCGTTCGGACCGGTTCCGCCGCGGCAGTGTCCCATGCCAGGCGCGACAAACAGCCGGATCTTCTCGTGGGCCGCGGCTAGATTGCCGGCGAACGTGGTCTTCACCACGTTTCGGAAATACTCGATAGAAGCCTCCGGCGCCGGTCCGTCGTCGCACCAGCCGTGATAGAGAATCAACTTCCGGTTATTGCGGATCAGGAACCGCGAGAGGTCCGGATCGGTCGCGTTCATGATCCCCATCATGGTCTTGGCTTTGCCCGCCGTGAAGTCGTCTATATTGAACTCCCACCAGCCCCATTCCGGGAGCGGGCCCGTCTTGTTCAGCTTCTGCGTCACGTCCAGCAAATCCCGCGGCGCCACGCCCGGGTCCACATCGTAAAAGATATAGTTCAAGTGATCGCCCGAGACACGCAAGGCCCGAATGTTGAACTGGTTGGAAGGCATGGGAAAGAAGGCATCGGCCCACTCCAACTCGGAGCCCTTAGTCTTGCCCCAATAGACACGCGTTCCCTTGCTGTCATAGGGGCCGCGATACATGTCCCGAATTGTTTGAATCTGCCGGCGCGTGAAGCAACCGTCGGCGTTGCGATCACCGGGGCAGAGGAGATCCTTCAAGTCGAGGTGGGGGTCAAAGGGGCAGGCCGGCGGATCGTCGATGACCCCATCGGCGACACCATCCCGCGCATCGCACTTCTTGAGCACAGCCGCAGCCAGGAGCTTCAGCTTGGTCGTGCTGTCGAGGCGCCCGTCGCCATCCGTGTCGAAGGCCAGCGCCCCGGCAAAGCGGTCGCGAAACACCTGCTGGGCGTGCCAGACGAGAGCCGCGTTCTGCTGTTGATACCAATTCACGGGTGCGCCCACGACCATCGCGTCGAAATCGTCGGGATACCGCTGCGCCTCCATGAGACCCACGCGCCCGCCCTGGGAACAGCCTTCATAGTAGGACAGCTTTTGCGCCTTGCCATAGTAAGCGCGGATCAACGTCTTCGCCGCCACCACGGACAAATGCGTAGCCCGGTAGCCGAAATCGATCTCCGCCTGGCGGTTGTTGAATCCGAAGGAAGCCCCCGGTTCCGCGCCTACGTCGTGCCCCAGATTACTGTTCGCGAACGCGTATCCCTGGGCGACGCGGGGATCGTTGAACTGCAATACGCCGTCTTTCCCGCTGTCGCCGCCGTAGAGGAAACGCTCATTCCAATTCCGAGGCAGCGGCAACTGGACGTGATACCGGATGCCGGGGCCAATCGCCCCCACGACATAGCAATAAGGGGTGCGCGACCCCGTCCGGATCTCGGCCCGCAAGACGTTCAGGACGGGCGATCCGGCCAGGGTCCGGCAGCCCGCCTCGTCTGCCGGAGCAACCCGTATCTCCTGGCCCATCGCCAGACTGCAACCAATTGCCGCTAATAGCCCAAATGGTTTCATTGATTAATCCCCAGATCTCCCAGCTCCGACAGTATATACCCCTCTCGTCGATAACTCGAGGACGGACGAAGTGGATCCGCGAAGTTGCCGGCTGTGTTGCGTGGACGGGAGGAGCTCGCACAGGTTCGCGGAAGTGTATCATTGGTCAGAACGCAGGCTTGGGAGGTTCACTTAGGCATGCTCCTGTCAACGGAATCGATGTTGTTCGGTGGGAGTGTTGGCGCTCTCGTGGCGATAGCGATCGGACTTGGGTGCGTCACGGGGCAACCGGGAACGGGAATTGCATACGTGGTTGAGACCGAGCAGCAGTTTGTCGGCATCGACGGACAGAGGGGTCCCCTCTTTAAGCGAACGCTTGCTCACCGGGCCGACGGACAGCGGTCACTGACGATGTATTATCCGCGGCCGGGCGGTCGAACGTATCCAGAGCGGAAGATGCTGAACCCGCACACTGGCAGACTGACCACCGTGTCCTATGCTACGGCCTCGGCGACGACGGAGTACCTGCCGGAGACGCACCCCGGCCGGCTTAACAAAATGCTCCCGGACCCGCTGGTGGAATGTGTGGCGCCCTTGGAAGGCCGATACTTCACTCCGCGAAGAGATCACCGGGCGAACGAAGATTCTGGGCGTGGATGTGGTGCAGTTGACGTTCGACGATGGAATCGCGCGCGGTCGTGTATGGCTGGCCCCGTCTCTGAACTGCGAAGTGCTCCAGGAGGACATCGAGATCGTTGACCGGATCTCCGGGCGCCTGACGCGGACAACCACCAAGTTGGATCTGGGCGAACCACCCACGGAGTTGTTCGAGATCCCACGCGAATTCCATGCGCGGGGTCCGGTGGGGAACACGCCAAAGTAGTCGCGCCGATTTCTGGGTGGGACGGCGACAGCCATCGTCTGCCTGTTTGGCTTATCGCAACTACGAAAGGTTACTCCGGGCGCTGGGCGAAGGCGTAAAGGGTGGTGGCCGTACGTAAGTAGATGTGGCCGTCGACGATGGCGGGGGTGGCGAAGACTTCCTCGCCTAACTCGCTGGTGCCGGCTACGCCCCAGTCCGCACCCGCTTCGAGGACCGAGACCGTTCCGTTGCGGCTGATGAAGTAGATATTGCCGCTGCCGGCGACCGGCGAGGCGTAGTATTCGTCGAGACCCTGGGGTAGGCGGCCCTGCTTAAGGAGCGTCCCGGTGGCGGGGTCGAGCGTTTGGAGGATACCGCCGTTGCGGATGAGGTAGAGAACGCCGCGGTAAAGAAGGACTCCCGGGACGTCGGGCAGGGACTTCTGGTAGCGCCAGAGGACGTGGGTGTCGGTGATGTCGCCGCGTCCGCCGAGTTTAACGGCCATGGCCGCATTGGAGGAGGTCCGGCGCATGGAGTAATACTGCCAGTCTTTCGCATTCAGCAGGCCGTCTTTGTCTAAGTCCTGCATGTCCCAGTTGCCGGGATGCCAGTTCTTGGGGACTTCGTCCTTGGAGAGTTTGCCGTCGCCGTTTTTGTCGTGAGTCTTGAGCATCTCGGGGAAGGCGGGGAGTTCGATGCGTTCGGAGGGTTCGCCGCCAGGGGCCCAGCCGTTGAAGTAGAGGATGCCGTCGTGGACAACGGGGACGGACTTGACCTGATAAGTGAGGCCGCGGACCTTCCAGAGCAGTTTGCCGGTGCCGGTGTCGTAGCTGGTCATCTGGTAGGAGCCGGGGACGATCACTTCGTTGCCGTGGACCAGGGGCGTGGAGAAACTGTGGACCATCTCGGGGCGTTCGACGCGCCAGACGGGTTTGCCCGTGGTGGCGTCGACGGCGATGAGGAAGGCTTCCTGGTCCTGGTCGCAAATCATGATGACCTTGGCGCCGGCGAGAACGGGCGAGGCGCCCATGCCGTGAAAATTGGTGAAGGGGCCGAGGGGGAGACGCCAGCGCTCGCGGCCATTTTCGTCGTAGGAGACAAGGCCGAAGCCGGCAAAGAACGTGAAGACGTTGCGACCGTCGGAGACGGGACTGGGGGAGGCGGGGTCGTTCAGTTGGTGACGCTTTTCGTCGCGATGGCCGGGAGCCTCCTGCCGCCAGAGGAGTTTGCCGGACTTCCGGTCGAGGGCGAACGTGAAGAGCTTGCCGTTCTCGTGGCCGGTGAGGAAGATGCGGTCGGCAGTGACGACGGGGGACGACTTGCCTTTTAAGACAGGGGTTTTCCAGACCACGTTGGTGTCGGGTCCGATCTGGCGGGGGAGGGTTGCGCCTTCGGCGACGCCGGCGCCGTCGGGTCCACGAAAGCGCAGCCAGTCGCCACCGAGGGCGATTGCCGAAACGAGCATCAAAATAGCAGCAAGTCTCACGGTTCCCAATGATACTGCAACTTTCGGTGTCGCGCGGGGTTCTACACTAGCACTGATGGGTCGCCAGCTTGCACGCTTCGCGCTATTGGGCGTAGTGTTTTTCTGCGTTTTGGGAAAGGCCGCGACGTTCGGGACGATGGTGCCGATTGTCGGCGGGGCGTCGGATCTGGTGCTGGACGAAGCGCGCAGCCGGTTGTACCTGGTGAACACGAATTCGAACCGGATTGAAGTCTATTCATTGGCCCAGCGCCGGTTTTTGACGCCGGTGAATGTGGATACGCAGCCACTGGCGGCCGCGATGTCGCGGTCGGGGCGGGCGTTGTATGTGACGGCGCATACCGGTGGTGCCCTGAATGTGATCGACCTGGAGACGTTGCAGGTTGTGAACCGCGTGAGCTTGCCGGCTCGGCCTGAAGGCGTGGCGGTGGGTGGGGATGACCGTGTGCTGATCTCGACGGTGGGTACGGGGACGGGCAACCAACTCAGTATTCTGCTGATCTACGATCCGTCAGCGCCGGCGGGTACGCAGGCGTTAAGCGCGGTGCCGATCGCGCCGCCACCGCCGGCCAATCCGCTGCTGCCGCCACAGAACTTCGGCCGTCCGGGGCTGACCAACCGGTCGTTTCTGGCAACCAGCCAGGACGGTAACTGGATTGTGGGCGTGAATATTCCGACGACGACCGATCGTGCCGTGTTTGTCTACGAAGTGGCGTCGGGCACGGTGCTGCGAAGCCGGCGCGTGAACGGGGTGTCGAGCGTGCTGAGCGTATCGCCGAACGGAGACCGTTTCATGGCGGGATTGACGCTGTTCGACACGGCGACACTCACAGTGTTGGCCCAGCAGAATACCGCTAACGCGCCGTATCCGTTCGCGGCGGGCATCAATTTCAATCTCCAACAGAACCAGGGCGGGAGCGCTTTTTCGACCGACGGTGCACGGCTGTATTCAGCGTTCAACTTCGCGCCGGTGCAGACACCAGCGGCGCGGGCGAATGTGAGCCAGTTGATGGTGAACGATCCGGACAATCTTCTGATCAATGGCGCCTACCAGATGCCGGAGAACGTGGCGGGCAAGATGGTGCTCAGCCGGGATGGCGCGAATCTGTACGCGCTATCGGAATCCGGTTTTCTGATTGTGCCGCTTGGTGCCGTGTCGCAGAGTCCGCTGGCCGCCGTGGATACGACGGTGGCGCTGGTGGCGAACGATCAGTGCGGCGTGACGGCCGACCGGCAGATACAGCGGATCAACGTGCGCAACGAAGGCCGCGGCCGGTTGACGGCGCAGGCATTTCTGCTGCAACAAACAGGTGGCGCCGGTGGTATAGGCGGCGCGGGCGGCGCGGGGGGCGGCGCTCCAGGCGGTGGCGTGATCATTGTCGTCCCGCCGATCGCGTTGCCGCCGGGGGTGGAGTTGCCGCCGGGTGTGACGCTGCCGGGCGGCGTCCCAACCGGGCAGAACGCGGCGGTGGCGGCGACCGCGCCGCGGCAGCGCGTGATCAATACGGCTGAAGGCTCAACGTTCGAGTTCACGTTCAACACGACCAACCGGGGGATCGGCACGGTGACGCCGGTGCATAGTTTTGTGGTGCAGTCGAACGAGGCAGTCAATATTCCACCGGCAGTGCGTGTCCTTCAGAACAACCGTAACTCCGAGGCGCGCGGTGAAGTGATGCCCGTGCCACTGGGGTTGACAGCCAGCGAGGGACTCGTGGACATGGTGCACGACCAGCCGCGTGGACGCTTGTACATTGCGAATTCAGGCTTGAACCGAATTGAGATTTTCGACACGCGGGCGCAACGGTTCTTGCCTCCGCTGAAGGCGGGCCAGTTGCCGCGGTCGGTAGCCTTGTCGCCCGACGGACAGACGATGTATGTGGCCAATTCGGGCGGCGAGAGCATCTCGATCGTCGATGTAGAGCGGATGGAAGTGGTGGGTCGGGTGCGGTTCCCGGCGACACCGTTCAACTCAAATGTGACGCTGGTGACGCCCCAGGTGGTGGCGGTGGGACAACGTGGACCGCTCGTGATCATGAACAACGGGACCATCTGGCGCATTGTCGGGAATGAAGCGGTACCGCGCCGATTCAACGAGGGAGTGATTCCCTTGACCGGAGGCCAGCAGGTGTTAACCGCGCCGCGGACGATGGCGGCGAGCCCGGGCGGAGAAGTCGTCTTGGCGGTGGCTGGGAACGGGAACGCCTATCTGTACGACGCGATGCTGGACGACTTTATCCAGGCGCGCCAAATCACGGCGGGGGCGATCACGGGGTTTTATGGTCCGGTGTCGGTGGGTCCACGGGGACAGTACTTCCAGGTGAATGGACAAGTGTTGAACCAGTCGCTGACTCCGGTGACAGTGGGACCAGGTGGGGCGGATACGCGGCCGATTGCCGCCGTGGTTTCGGTAGGAGCGACGCAGATTGCCCGGTTCGTCCAGCCGACGATTGCCAATGCGAACGCGGTAGCGACCCTCACCGACGCGGGTACGGTGGAAGTCGTGGACCTGAACACGGGCGCGATGCTGCGCCAGTCTTCCGCGCTTGAGCGGCCGCTGGCAACCGTAGTGGGTAACCAGCGGACCAATACTGATGGACGAATGCTGGCGGTGGATCTGCCGGCCAACCGGGCGTACGCGTTGACCGCCAGCGGGTTGAGCGTGATTCCGCTGGATCCGGTGTCCACGGCTGCGCGGCCGGTGGTTCCGGCTAACGCGGTCGTGAACGTGGGCAGCTACCTGCCCCAGTTGGCGCCGGGCGGATTGATTTCGATTTTCGGGCGGAACCTGGGCGAGCAGGTGGTGGCGTCCTCAGCTCCATGGCCCACGCGGCTGGGCGGGATGTGCGTGACCCTGAACAACTCGCCGATTCCGTTGATGATGACTTCCCCGGGGCAGATCAACGCGCAGATTCCGACGACGTTGGCGGCCGGGAGATATCCCCTGGTGGTGCGTTCGCTGGATACGAAGCTCGCTTCCACGACAACGCAACTCCAAGTGGTGCGGTACGCACCGGCTGTGCTGGTGGATACCGCTTCGGGCATCGCGGCTGTCTTTCACGCGGACGGGCGGCCGGTAACGAAGGACAACCCGGCGAAACGGGATCGTCCGATTACGCTCTATGCGGTGGGGTTGGGCGTGACCAAGCCGGTTGTTGCGCCAGGGGCTGTTGCGCCTGCCTCGCCGCTGGCTGAAATCGAAGACGTTCAGGTATTTTTCGGCGATACCAGGTACAACGGCTCAGAGATCATCGTGGACTGGGCAGGGTTGGTCCCGGGCTATATAGGCCTCTACCAAATCAATCTGCGGGTGCCGGGCTACCACCTGCGCGGCGACGCGCTGCCGGTGACGGTGCGGCTGGGCGGGGTGTCGAGCCCTAGTACGGGACCGGCAGTACCGACGATTGCGGTGGACTAGGTAAGGGGCGCAGAACCAATAAGGGTACCCGTACCGGACCGATCGGGCCATTGCGCAAGCCTGCGCCGTTATGATGAAGTGGTGTAGGTATCTCATGGGATTGAGGTTGTGCGTCATGAACTGTGCCCGGTTTCTGCTCGTTGTAGCGGCGTTTGCGGTCCTCTCCGGCTGCGGTGACAGCGAAGCGTCGAAAAAGCGGCTGATTGAGACTGGTAACAAGTACTTTGCCTCCGGTAAATTCCGCGAAGCCTCGCTCATTTACCGCAAAGTGATTCAAAAGGATCCTCGATACGGCGAGGCCTATTACCGTCTGGCGGTCACGGATATCCGGCAGGGCCGCCCGGGCGATGCCATTCGCGCACTGCGCCGCGCCGTGGAACTCCAACCCGAAAACGACGATGCCCACTCGAAACTGGGCGATCTCTACCTCACGATCTATCTCATCGACCGCAATCGCGGCAAACAGCTACTGGTGGATCTGCGGGACCTGGCGGGCCGCATGCTGAAGCGGAACCCCCGGAATTTCCAGGGATTGCGCATGCAGGGCTACGTGTATGTGGCCGACGAGGAGTGGGACAAAGCAATCAGCACCTTCCGCCAAGCCAATCAGATCAAGCCCGACGATCCGGAGGTCTTGCTGGCCCTGGTGCAGGCGCTGTTCAAGAATGGGGAAAAGGCGGAAGCCGAGAAACTGGCCCGTACGTCGCTGGAGAATCACAAGACGTATTTGCCTTTTTACGACTTTCTGTATGGAATCAGGTTATCGGAAAAGAACCTTGCGGCGGGCGAGACGCTTCTGCGGGAAAAGTTGGCCAACAATCCCAAGTCGTGGGAAGCGGTTAGCACTCTGGCGATCCACTACTTGCGCGTGAATGAGAGGGCCAAGATGGTGGAGACGCTGACGGCGGCGGCGAAGAAAACGCAGGATTTCCCGAGGGGTCATCTCCAGGCGGGCGATTTCTTCTACCGGATCGGCGATCTGAACCTCGCCCGTGAGGAATACGAGGCGGGCAGTGTGACCGACAGTGGTAGGCGGGTGGAGTACCAACGCAGGATTGTGGAGATCCATGCGGCCCAAGGCAAGACCAGCGAGGCAGTCGCTCTCGCCGACAAACTCGTGGAGGAATTCAAGGACGACAGCCACTCTAAAGCGATCCGTGCCGCGTTGCGCCTGCGAAGCGGGAAGCCGGCGGAAATTGACGAGGCGATCAAAGAGTTTCAGGCGGTGCTCCCGAAGATGACCGACAACCCCGTGCTTCGGTTCAACCTTGGGGAGGCGTATCTTGCGAAGGGCGATCTCGAACAGGCGAAGACAAACTTCCAGGAAGCGATCAAGGCCAAGTCGAACTACATACCGCCGAAAGTCGCGCTCGGCCGGATATTCCTACGGCAACGCGACTTCGCGCGGGCTCAGCAACTGGCCGATGAAGTGCTTCGCGTCAATCCGGGCTTCGTGCAGCCGCGGCTGATCCGAATTGAAGCGCTGATGGGCGTTTCCGACTTCAGGACGGCGCGGACGGAGTTGCAGATGCTATTAAGTAAGCTGCCGAATTCGCGGGATGTCCAGAACCTGCTGGCGCTGGTGGACTTGGCGGAGGCGAAGTATCCGGACGCGGAGAAGCGGTTCCGGGCCTTGGCGGAAGCGACGCCACCAGATCACCGTGGAGTGTTTGGTTTAGCGCAAGTCTACGTCAACACCAACCGGGTGGAGGAAGCGAAAAGGCTTCTGCAAGCAGATCTGGCCAAGAAGCCCGCTTATGCGCGGAATATCCGGCTGTCGCTGGGCGAGATCGCGCTACGGACGGGCAAGAGCGACGAAGCGGCGGAGATTTA
>JAEUQD010000609.1 GCA_016789925.1 Bryobacterales bacterium
CGCCTCGGCCAGCGTGGGCAGGAAGTCGGTGAAGTCGATCAAATCGTCACAAACTTTGTCCTTCGGACTTTGGCCGGACCATCGCGCAATGAGAGGGACATGCGTGCCAGCTTGTGTTGTGCCGCCTTTGCCACCCCGGTACGGACCGCTGCGTGTGGCCGTGGTGATCGCCGGGCTGGTGCCGTTGTCGCCCGTGAACAGAACGAGGGTGTTCCGATCGAGGCCGAGTTCATCGATCCTGGCAATCACGCGGCCCGCCGAGTGGTCCATATAAGCCACCATGTCGGCGAACCATTGGGGATCGTTACGGCGTTTCTGCTCAGCCGACAACGATGGTCCGCTTCGAGGGGTGGGGACGAAGGGGTCGTGAGTCAACGCCATTGGATAGTAAAGGAAAAATGGCTGGCTGGGGTGACGCTCAATGAAGTTCGCGGCGAAGTCCGCGAAGATATCGGGACCATACTTGCCTTCCAGGGTAGTGGCGGGCTTCCCGTTGATCTCGACGATGGGGTCCCAGTAACGCGAGCCCCGGTCTCTCACCTGCCAGAGGCAATGCTCGTCGAAGCCCGCCGGCCCCGGCTGCGTACCGTTGCCGCGGTAGTTCGTGCCCCTAATGGCCCCGGCCAGTTGCCATTTGCCGACCGCACAAGTGCGATATCCGCGCTTCTGCAACATGTGCCCGAAGGTGAACTCCCCGGGAGGGAGAGAACCGAATTCAGTGTAGTTGCGGCAGTTGTACTTGCCCGTCATGAGCTGCACACGCGTTGGTGTACAAAGTGGCGTCGAGTGTGCGGCGGTGAAGCGCACTCCGGTGGATGCCAGCGCATCGAGCTTCGGAGTTTTGTACTCGGTGGCGCCGTTGCAGGCGAGGCACTCGTAGCCGAAGTCGTCCGCCATGATGAGGACGATATTAGGGGAGCGGCGGCTCTGTGCGGCCGCCGATGCGCACACAGCAGCATGAAGGAA
Organism: Bryobacterales bacterium; assembly: GCA_016789925.1. Lineage (GTDB taxonomy): Bacteria > Acidobacteriota > Terriglobia > Bryobacterales > Bryobacteraceae > JADLDI01. The sequence continues at coordinate 967 of JAEUQD010000609.1, forward strand.
CTGTCGCCGGTTCATGGTCCCACAAGTATACCGGCGTTGGACGGGTGTCCCCTTTGAGGAACACGCGCACAACGGAGCCCGCTCCGCGGCCCCAGGCGCTTCTAGGCGAGAGAGGACCCGGCCTGTGAGCGTGCTTTGGCTGTGAGGCGGCGAGGATCAAACAAGTGCTGCGGCTTGAACTTTCGCTGCGCCCACTTGTTGCCCTGTTCAAACTGGATGCCCAGATAATATCCAATCTCCCGGTAGACGCAATAGCGAATCGTGCCCTCCAGGATGCCCTTGCTGTAGGCGATCCGGATGATGGTGTTCACCGGGATTGAGTAGTCCAACTGAAGACAGGCCCCGGAAATCGAGATGTCCTCGAGGTTCGCGGTCGCACGGCGCGACCGGCCGTTCCTGTCCTTCCATTCGACCGGCACCAAATCTGCACATAAGAGGCGGGGCTCGATGCGTCGTTCCTGCATTGCCATACACCCATCTATCGGCGGCCTCGGCGGGCGGGATTAGAGGCCGGCTGACAACAACGTTGCCTTAGAAGCGCACAGGGCCGCGAAGCGCGGCGCCAAACAGAAGAAAAACAACGACTTCCGCCGCGTGGAGCAGGCTCCGTTGTGCGCGTAGTCCCCTAGAAGCTCAATAAGGGAACTAGCTGAGTTTCTATCTAAATACGATTAAAGATCTCAATTGCCTTGGTAAGCGCCTTATATTGTTTGATCAAGGGTACCATTTTCGATTCACGCTCGTCGATTTCCTGGGCGCGTTTCAAGACCTCCATGGCGCGGTCCTGGGGAACGGCGACGACACCGTCTTCCCCGGCGACGACGATATCGCCCGGCTTGATCTCGACACCGGCGCAGGTGACGGGGACATCCTGGGCGACCGTGGCGTAGCGGCCGACCGAGGAAGACGGCACGACGCTGCGCGAGTAGACCGGCAACCCGAGGCCACGGACTTCAGGCAGGTCTCGCGCGCCACCGTCAATAATGATGCCGGCCATGCCTCGGGCCTTGGCGGCAGTTCCCATCAAGCCGCCGAGCCCGGCCACATCCAGACCGTTTTCGATAACGATCACACCCACTGCGCCGGGCTTGGCTGCATCGATCATCGCGACCGAGTGTTTGGCGGACAGCGCTGGGGTGGCTTTGTCGGGCGTGGCTTCGCGCATCAGCGCGGTAGTGGCGCGGCCCACAAATTTGGCTGCCTCGCCCTGTAAGGTGCGGGGACGCATGTCGTGCGAGAGGAAGCCGCGGCGGTTGAGGATTTGATCGACGGCATCAGCCACGGAGGCGACCGTGGTTTTGCGAAATCCTGCGATGAGCGGGTCGATGACGGGGGCGGGGGCGGGCTTGCGCGCCGCCTGAAAACCGAGCCCGGTGAGCGCTGCGGCGGCAGCGGCAAGGAGAATCGTTCGACGAGACTTCATGTGTGTCATTCTACCTGTGGATGAGCGGGAGCCTTTGGAATCTGTCGGTCGAAGAATGCCAGGCCTTGCCCAGCAGACTGGGCGCGACGGGTCTGCTGATATGGGCCGGCGCCATCGCCGCGCTGGCGGCGTTTGTGCCGAGGCTGATCGGGGCCCATTTTTTTGATCCACCCCTGATGAATGCGTACGCC
>JAEUQD010000666.1 GCA_016789925.1 Bryobacterales bacterium
GCGGAGGAAACACGCCTCGCGGGGAAACGCCAGGTGAATCCCGCCGCGTATGAGGCCTACCTCAGGGGCATGTACCACGTGAGCCAAGGTACGGAGGAAGGGAATCGGAAGGGCACGGCATACCTTGTCGAGGCGGCGCAACGGAACCCGGCCGAGCCGTTGGCGCAGGCCCGGCTGGCGCTCGGGTACGCCCACCTCGCGCTGGGGGCCGCGCCGCCGAAGGACATTCTGCCGCGCGCTAGAGAGGCCGTCCGGATTGCCCTCGCGATGGACGACGCCCTGCCCGAGACCCTTACCGCCTCCGCCGTTCTGAAGGGCTACCGCGACTGGGATTGGGATGGCGCGGTCCGGGATTGCCAACGCGCCCTCGAACTGGATCCCAACATGGTTATGGCTCACTATCACCTGGCCTGGTTCTACGCGGTGCTCGGACGCATGAAGGAGGCCATCCAACACCATCTGCTGGCCAAGGAACTGGATCCCTTAAATCCCCAGTTCGCCGCCTTCCTGGGTGAGTTGTACCGAATGGAGGGGCAATACCAGGAAGCCGTGAACCATGTGCAGCGCGCGCTCGATGTCAATCCCAAGTATCCCCTCGCCCATTGGATCCTGGGCCTCATCTATGAAGATCAGGGTAAGTATGGCGAAGCCATCGCCGAGATGCAGAAGGCAGGAGAAGCGGGGCAACTGTGGCGATGGGCTGTTGGACCCGCCTACGCTGTGGCCGGCCGGACAGACGAAGCACGCAAGGTGCTCGCCGAACTGAGCCGCCAGGAAGTCACTCCCTGGAATGCCTACTGGCTGGCCTGTATCCATGGCGCCCTGGGGGACAAGGATGAGGCCTTCCGCTGGCTGAACTATGAACCCCACCATAGCTGGATCCCGTACCTGGTCACCAAGGACCCCGTGTGCTGCGGCGCGCGGCTCTATATGCAGCCGTTGCGCAACGACCCGCGATTCCGCCAGGTTCAACTCCGCACCCGCGTACCGCTGTGAGCTTCGTGTGACCGGTGATTGTGACGGTCTGTTTCTGCCTAATGCCGAACTGGTAACGATCCAGGCGCATATCTCCTATACGCGCAACCTGAGGTGGATAAAGTAATCACGGCTGGTCCAATTGGCGAATGAGTGCAGCAAAGAGCGGGTCATCACGGACGCCGTTCAAAACCGGTTCCACTTCCAGGTACATGGTGTAGTGTCCACCCCGCTTGGCGGACTCCGCCAGCCATTGCACAGCATTCGCCGCGTCACCCAAACCGGCGTAGAGGATCGCCAGATAGTAGGCCGGGATGGCGCCGGTCTTCTGATAGCCTAAGAACGTTTGAAGCAGTTTTTCAGCCTCGACGCGCCGGCCCGTCCTGGCATACACGTAACCCATCATGGCGCCGGCTTCGGAGTCCAGCGACGACATCGCGATGACTTTTTGAAACTGCCGCGCCGCATTGTCGTATTGTTCGAGTTGAGCGTAGGCCCTGCCCAGTTCGTAGTGGGTCTCTTCGAACTCGGGCTCAAGATCCAGCGTCCGCCGGTACTGTTCAATGGCTCCGTCGTAGTCTCTGGCGAAGTACCGGACTAACCCAACGTGAGTGCTGATGATCGGCGAGAGGGGGTCCAACTCGTGGGCCAGGCGCATCTGGGCAAGGGCCTCCCCATGTCTCTTCCGCGAAGCAAGCAGCAATGCGTACCAGTGACGGGCGGTGGCGTAGTTCGGATTCCTCTCAATTGCCAACCGGTAGGAGCGTTCCGCCTCCTTCCAGCGCCGCTTGCGCTGCAAGACTGAGTGCGCCAGCGTCGTGTGCGCTTCGGCAAGGCCCGGGTCGATCTCCAGCGCCGTCCTGACGGCCTGCTCGGCGAGGTGCAAATACTTCTGGGGCGGGAGCATCAAGGCGTAACAATCCGCCAGGCCGGCCCACGCCAGAGCAAATCTCGGCTCAAGGGCCAACGCCGCCTCAAAACTCCGAGAAGCCTTTAAAAGCATCGATTCGGTCCGTTTGTTCCACAGGTAGCGGCCCTCCACATAATGACGGTACGCCTTGGGGTTCCGGGTCATCGGCACGGTGGAGGGCTTGCCATGGAGTTTCCGCGCAACCTCGAGAGCGATCTCCTCGTGAATCCCAAAGACGTCGTCCACTTGCCGGTCGAACCGCTGGCTCCAGATGACTGAACCGTCGGCAGTGCGCAGCAGTTCAGCCTGAACGATCAACTGTCCGCCGCTGATGCGCAGCGCACCGGTCAGAATTGCATCGACGTTGAGCCGGCGTCCCCACTCGCGCCAGTCAGACTGTTCGGCTTTGAGGCGCGCAACCGTTGTCTGCCCCAGAACGCGGACGTCTGGGAGCAACGCAAGTTGATTGGTGATGGTCTCCGTCAAGCCGTGCGCCAGATACTCGTTGGGTTCCGCGTTGTTCACAAATGGGACTACCGCAATGGAGCGGATGGACTCAGGGCCGGCACGGTAACGCCACGATAACCAGCCGAACGCCCCCGTGATGCCGCCCAGCCCGATGAGAAGGGCGCTTCGCCGGCTCCGGGGTGTGGCTGGGTGCGTGGGCGCGGGGACGTGCCCCGCCTCCGTGGGGGGCGCGATAGTGGCCTCGCCGGGTTGGCTTCCGGCCTTCCAGCGAATGTCGGGCGAATACGATCCCAAGGGCAGATCGATGATGATTTCGTCGGCTTGTCCGGAGCCATTGTAGTATTCCCGCAACTTGGCGCGAAGCCTGCGTGCTTCGACACGAACTACCGGGTCGATGCGGGGATCAAAATCCTCACCGCGCGCAAAAGCCTCAACTCCGATCACGCTTTCCTTAATCGAGTGTCCACGGCCGGCGACCTCCTCCTCGACCACAAAGCGCAGGAATCGCGCGAGGTTCGCGGACCGCCGGAAAACGTCACTGGCTAGGATCCTCTCCAGTTGCGTTCGCACCTGCGGTGGGCTGGGCGGCTCGTCGAAGCCCTTTATTTCCAGCATGAAGACATGAGTTTTTACGGTATGACGAAAAGATTATACTCCTCCTGCGAGGCACATTCGTGCAAAATTGCCGCATGACTCTGCAAACCGCAATTCGCACAATCAGTCTGGGCCTGATCGTGGCGCTGGGCGCCAGTGCACGACCGTGGTGGCCCAAACCCAGGCCTGAGCCTTTACCAATCGACTGGCTGACTCAGCTTTGGTCCTGGTTCTTTTGAGGCTTCGTTAGGAGACGAACATGATACCGACTCTTGTCAACGCAGCAATATCGTTCCACACCAACGACGAAGACAAAGACGACGACACCCACGTGACTGTTCGTGTAACGGACGAGAACAACGTGATCGCGGCTGAAATAGACAACGACTTCGGGCACTTCGACGATAACAGCGACAGCGGTCCGTTCCCGATGGTTGTTCTCAACCCAAGTACACAAAAGGCCCTTCAAAGAGGCTCATGGATCATTCGTATTGATCCCAATGGAAACGACACCTGGCGCTTCAACGCCACACTCGTGCTCACGTTTTCCAATCAAAATCGCTTCACGGTTCAAATGAACGGAATTCAACTCACCCAGAATCGCCAACAACAGCAGTTTGGGTTGCAGGGCTTCATTCCCGACCCGCCACCGGAACCGAAGCCACTGGGAACAGTGATCCGGTCAAATGTCGGAACCGCGAACTGAGCAGCTTTGTCGCCGGGCTCTATTCTGTGCTAGGCATGTCAGCGTTCGCGGCTGAGTCGGTCAGCCTATCTGGCCGGGGCTGAGTCAGCGTCCGCGCGTCAACGTCGGCGCGATAGCCTGATGCGTCCCTATCCGGGGCAGGCTGACCCACGGAGGGGCCGAACCTCAAGGCCAGCCATTACACGAGGGCGTCTTTATAGGCTTTTCGCAACTCCTCGGCCTGGATTTGAATCGCAGCCTTACTGCCGGGGAGCAGTCGGTCCAGGTTACGAATTTGCATCGTCATGCGCGGATTCTTGCTTAGGAGGTGCTGATGGCGCAGCAGAAAGTCCCAGTAGAGTGTGGTGAACGGGCAAGCCTTGTTGCCGACTGACTCGGCCGGATTATAGCGGCAGCCCGTGCAGTAGTTGCTCATCCGCTGGATGTACTTGCCCGTCGCAACGTAGGGTTTCGATGCCATGATGCCGCCGTCGGCAAACTGCGACATCCCCAAGGTGTTGGGTAACTCGACCCATTCCACTGCGTCCACATAAACGGCGAGATACCATTCGTGTACCTGCTTCGGCTCGACACCCAGCAGCAGTGCGAACAGGCCCGTCACCATCAGCCGCTGGATGTGGTGGGCGTATCCATACTCGAGCGTCTGCCCGATGACGGCACGCAGGCATCGCATGTCGGTGTCGCCTGTCCAGTAGAAACCCGGCAGCGACTGGTGCGCGTCCAGCGCATTCATCGTTGCGTAGCCGGGCATATGCAGCCAGTAGATCCCACGCACGTATTCGCGCCAGCCCAGGATCTGGCGGATGAAACCCTCCACCGCCGCGAGCGAGGCCTGTCCGGACCGGTAACGTTCCTCGGCGGCCGCAATCACGCGCCGGGGATGGATCAACTTCAAATTCAGTGCCACGGAAAGACGCGAGTGATAGAGGTACGGCTGTGAGGTCCACATCGCATCCTGATACTCGCCGAATGCGGTCAGCCGGTTATCGAGGAAGTCTTGGAGAGCCTGCTCGGCCTGCGCGGGCGTGACGGGCCAATCGAAGTGAGTCAGTTGGCCGGGATGGTGCGCGAAGAGCGCGCGAACCTGATCCAGGACTTGCCGCGAGAGATCGTCCGGGAGGAAGGCTGCCGGCGCCGGCACGAGGCCGGGACCAGCCTTGCCGAAGGCCTCTCGATTGGCAGAATCGTAATTCCATTCTCCGCCCGCCGGCTGCGCGCCATCCATCAACACCCCGTAGCGCCGGCGCATTTCCCGGTAGAAAAACTCCAGGCGCAGTTGTTTGCGGCCCTCGGCGTGGCGGCGGAAGTCCGCGACGGTGGAGAGGAAATGAGTATCTGTGACGATGTCGGTCCCGGGGGCAGACCGAGCGGAGAGCGTCCAGGACGCGGTAGTCGCTGGGTTCC
>JAEUQD010000927.1 GCA_016789925.1 Bryobacterales bacterium
GCGACTCCAGCAACTCGTCGACAAAGCGTTCGTAGGCCTCGGGGCGCTTGTCGTTCACAAACGCGTCGACTCGCTCGGGCTTGGGGGGCAATCCGGTCAGATCCAGCGAAACACGGCGAGCCAGTGTCCGCCGATCGGCCTCCTTGCCGGGTTGCAAACTCGCTGCCTCCAGCCGCGCCAGGATGAACCGGTCTATAGGGGTTCGTACCCACCGCGCGTTCTTCACAACCGGCAACGGCCGCTTCTCCGGAGCCTGATACGCCCAGTGCTCCTTCCACGGTGCGCCCTGCGCAATCCACTGCCGCAGCGTCTTCTTTTGCGCCTCGCTAATCGTCTTGTGCGAGCTCTTCGGCGGCATGCGCAGCGCCTCTTTGGCATGCTCGCTTCGCTGAATCAGGAGGCTGGCTTCGGGCTTCCCCGGCACAATCGCCGCGCCAGTCTTGCGGACCGCGAACGCTCCCTCTTTGGTGTCGAGCCGCAGATCAACCATGCGCGTGGCTTTGTCGGGACCGTGGCAGTGAAAGCAGGCATCCGACAGAATGGGCCGGATTTCACGTTGAAAATCGATTCGACGGGTCTGGGAGAAAGCTGCCGCCGAGCACAGCAGGGCCGCTACGACGAACGGGGATCGCACCCTCTCAGCGTATCAATTCAGGCGGTGGTTCAGCGCCCCATCAATCCGGCCAGGGACTTCTGCGCGCGCGCCTCCGGCTCATGCCCATTCCGGGCCAGCGCCTCCGCCCATGCCAGCCTCACCGCCGGATCGTCGGGACGCAGTTCCACCGCCTGACGCAGCGCTGCGTCGGCTCGCTGCGCGTCGCCGAGCGCCAGAGCACTCACGCCCAACTGGTACCAGGCCTCCGCAAACCTGGGTTGCGCTTTCACGACCTCTTCGAGGATCGTTCGCGCCTCCGCCTGCCGTCCTTGAATTCCGTGAGCCAGCGCCACCTGATAGCGTGCCAGCGGCTCGCTCGCCCCTTGCAGAAGACGCAGCACCTCGCCCGCATCCCCCTTCCGCAGCAGAACTACGGCAAGATCAATCGCAAGCGACAGGTCCTTGGTGAGTTCGTAAGCCGCGCGATAGTTTGTGATCGCGTCGTCCAACTTGCCCGCCTCCGCATTCTGGCGAGCCACGGCCGCGCGGAACTTCGCCTGCATCTTCGCATCGGCGCCCTCGCGCAGTTCCTTCACGCGCGCCATCGCCGCGGTGGCATCGCCCGCACGGTTCAGCTTCTTGTAACAACCCGACAGCAGGTAGTACTTCTGCGCCACTTCGGTTGCGGCCTCCAGGTGCGGCAACGCCCCCGCGCAATCGCCGGCCTTGACCAGCGCGGCGCCGAGTTGAAAGCGCGCATTCCCGTGACCAGGCTCAGCCGCAACCAACTCGCGCAATAGCGACATTCCGCGCACGGTGTTCCCCGCTTCGATACTGGAGACCGCCAGTTCGTACTTCGCGTTGGGATACTTCGGATCGAGCCGGAGCACGTTGGCAAAGGATCGAGCAGCGGCCGCGTGAAGCCGCTGCTTGGACTCCAGCGAGCCCATATGAAAGTGTGGCTCGGCATCCCCCGGCTCAAGCAGCGCCGCCTTCCGGCACGCGGCGAGCGCCCCCTCATAACCCGTCTCCAGGCTCAATGCCCGGCCCGCTTCGATCTCGCAGACCCGCGCCTGCGCCTGCCCATAACCCGGGTGAATCTTGAGCGCCGCGCGGAAAGATTGCAGCGCCTGCTGCTGCCGGCCGCCCTGCTGCCGGATCAACCCCATCAAGTAGTGCGCTTCAGCCAACGATGGATCGAGCGCCAGTGCCTGCGCGAACTTCTCCGCCGCTTCCGCGAATCGCCCGCGATTGGATAGGTCCACTCCGGCATCCACCAGTTCCGAGGCCCGTTTCGCGGGCCCCTGGAACAGGAGGAATGCGATTAGTAGGACGCTGAACACCCTACCATGTTAGGCGCATTGTGACTTGCAGCACGCGCGGTGTATTGGCCGAGAAGCGGTTCGTGATGATGCCGTCGCCGCCCGGAACGGCGGTACCCGGCATATTGAATACGTTATTCAGAAAGTCGACGTTCATCCGCAGAAACACCCGCTCCGTGATCGGGATGGACTTAAATGCCGACGCCGTCATGTTCCATAGCATGGGGGCCAGTAAGAACTGATTTTGCAGCGGGTGGAGCCCAGTGTCGAAGCCCACGCGCTGCTGGATTCCGTTGGCCAGCGGCACCACCACGTTGTTGGACTCATAGAACGGCGCATTCGGGTCACCTGGAGTACCTCCGTTGGCCGGTGTCGGTACGATGAATGTCTGGAACGGCTTGTAGCTGGAGGGAACACCCATCACGCCATTCGGCAGGCCCGTCCGGGGATCGGTGGAATTGATCCGGTGCGCCGGAATGTATCCATTCCAATACAGGTAGCCGTCGTAGCAGACGCCGCTGCGGCAGTCTTGAATCGGATATTTCTTGCCGTAAACCTCGATCGGATTCCGATCTCCCCAGTAGGACGTAGGAAGTTGGAAGTAGCGGCTGACAAGCGACCCGTTACCAGCCACCTGCCAGCCGCCGATCACTGTATTGAGGAGCCGGTTCGCGTTACGCCCAATCAGCTTGCCCCTACCGAACGGAAGATCCACGAGGAAGTTCCAGTTCACACGGTGTTTCGGGATTCCGGCGTCGCGACGGTAGAAGAGAAGCCGGTTCCGCGCCTTATCGTCCTCCGGAACCGCACCCGGCATGTAGTAGTTGGCTGGGCGCAAAATGTCGTCGCGCCAGCCGTCGCCCGCCACCCGCATGGCATTGCTCATCACGTAGAAGATCTG
>JAEUQD010000724.1 GCA_016789925.1 Bryobacterales bacterium
CGCGGTGGACCTTCGACCCCGCCGAACTCCGGCCCGGCAACCAGGGCCGGCGCCAGCGCGGCGTCACCTATTGGGAGAGCGGCAACGACAAGCGGATCTTCACCGGCGCCGGTGCGTATTTGTACGCTCTCGACGCCACCACCGGCAAGATCATCCGCTCGTTCGGCAAGGACGGTTCGATCCATCTTGGCGAGGCGATCGAGACGCACGGCGGACCGGTTCCGAAGCCGGTGATCAACACACCTGGAACGATCTACAAGGATATGTACATCGTGGGCGGAAGCACCAATGGCCCGGGTGCGATCTCCGCCTACGACGTCCGCACGGGGCGCTTGCGGTGGATCTTCCATCTCATCCCGCGGCCCGGCGAATATGGGTACCATTCCTGGCCGCCCGAGGCGTACAAGACCGCCGGCGGAGCCTCCAACTGGTCAGGACTCTCGCTCGACGAAAAGCGCGGCATCGTCTACGTGCCGACGGAAACGGCGCTGCCCGATTTCTGGGGCGGCGATCGCGCCGGCGCGAATCTGTTCGCCAATTGCCTGCTCGCGCTCGACGCGAACACCGGCAAACGGCTGTGGCATTTTCAACTCGTCCACCACGACCTGCTCGACAAAGATCTCCCCACCCCGCCGGTTCTCGTCACGGTGAAACAGAAGGGATTGACGATCGATGCCGTCGCGCAGGGCACCAAGAACGGACTGCTGTTCGTGTTCGATCGGGTCACCGGAGAGCCGCTCTGGCCGATTCACGAGGTTCCGATTCCGCAATCGGAGTTACCCGAGGAGCCCACCTGGCCCACGCAACCGGTTCCGGTGAAGCCGCCGCCGCTGACCCGGCAGACGTACACGATCGACGACGTTTCCAACATCTCGGAGGCGGCGCGCCGGGCCACCACCTATCGCTTCAAGAAGGCTGGCTCGCAAGGGGCTTATCCCGCGCCGAGTCTGAAGGAATCGATCATCATGCCGGGGTTCGACGGCGGCATGGAGTGGGGCGGCGCGGCGGTGGATCCGGACGGCATCTACTACGCGAACGTCAACGAGATCCCGTGGATCTACCAGATGATCCCCACGCGGAACCCTGACGGCAAGCCGGTGGCGCTGGGCGAGCGCACCTACAAGATCCACTGCGCCTACTGCCATGGGCTCGACCGCCAGGGGGACGCCGCCTCTGGCTTTCCATCGCTCGAAACCATCCGCGCCCGTTCTTCTCGCGCGGCCATCACGAAAGTGATCGACAGCGGCGTGGGCCGCATGCCCGCCTTCTCGAATCTTCCGGCCGCCTCGCGCGGCGCGCTGGTTGATTTTCTGCTTGGCGAGGAGCGTCCCGCGACCGTGATGCCTGGACGCGACGACCCGCCCTACGTCTTCGCCGGCTTCCGCCGCTGGTTTGACGCGGAAGGGTATCCCGCGATCAAACCGCCCTGGGGCACGCTGAACGCCGTCGATCTGAACACCGGCGACATCAAGTGGAAGGTCCCGCTGGGCGAATACCCCGAACTCTCCGCGCGCGGAATTCCGCCGACGGGAACCGAGAATTATGGCGGTCCCGTGGTCACGGCAGGCGGGGTGTTGTTCATCGGCGCGACGGCCGACGAAACCTTCCGCGCCTTCGATAAAGACACGGGCAAAATCCTGTGGCAGGCGAAACTGCCGTTCAGCGGCAACGCGACGCCCAGCACCTACATGGTCAAGGGTAAACAATATGTCGTGATTTCGGCCGGCGGCGGAAAGTCCGGCCGCCCCGCCGGGGGAAGCATCGTCGCGTTCGCGCTGCCGGACTAACCGGGTGAGCGCTACTTATTGATATGCTTCCCCACTAGCCATGCTTCGAGCCGCAACCTTCCTGCTTGCCGCACTGATCGTCTCCGCCCAACAGCCCGGCGAGTGGCGCTACTACGGCCACGACCCCGGGGGGAACCGCCACTCCCCGCTCGACCAAATCCATCGAGGCAACGTAGCCGGACTCCGCCGCGCCTGGACCTTCTCGATCGGCGAGCCGAACCGCCCGCTCGAAGGAGGCCGCAACGGAGGCGAACAGACGGCGTTCGAGTGCACGCCCCTCGTCGTGGATGGCGTGATGTATCTGACTACTCCCTCCAATCGCGCGATCGCGCTCGACCCCGAGACTGGCCGCAAACTGTGGGAGTTCGACCCTCAGGAAGGCAGGGCGCAGCGGATCTTCCTGCAGCATCGAGGCGTCTCGTTCTGGCAGTCCGCCGACGGCCGGGCGAAGCGGCTCCTCATGGGAACTCTCGATGGCCGTTTGCTCAGCCTGAACGCCGCGACGGGCAAACTCGACCCCGGATTCGGCAAGGAAGGCGCGATCGACCTGCGAGCGGGAGTGGCCGACCGTTGGCCCAAGGCAATTTACAACGTCACCTCGCCTCCAGCCATTTACAAGAACCTCGTCATCACGGGCGCCCGGCTGACAGCCGGTGGCCCCGATGGAGTCGGTCCCAGCGGGCAGATCCGCGCTTTCGATATCGTGACCGGCAAGCTGGCGTGGACCTTTCACACCGTGCCCCGGCCCGGCGAGCGCGGCAACGACACCTGGGAGGCCGATTCGTGGAAGGACCGGTCCGGAGCGAATGCGTGGTCGGTGCTCAGCGTCGACGCCGCACGCGGCCTGGTGTTCGCTCCCACGGCGCAACCCCTCGGCGGGCAACGAGCCGGAGGCGCCAACCTCTACGCGAATTCCGTGGTAGCGCTCGAAGCGGCCACGGGCAAATACCGCTGGCACTTTCAGGCCGTGCATCACGATCTCTGGGACTACGATATCCCCGCGCAGCCCAATCTCGTCCGCTTTCGTCATCAAGGGCGCATGGTGGACGCGGTGGCGCAGGTGACCAAGATGGGGCTCCTGTTCGTGCTCGATCGCGACACTGGGAAACCGCTGTTTCCGGTGGAGGAGCGAGCCATGATCCAGAGCATGGCCAAGGAGTTCCTCACCTGGCCAACGCAGCCGATTCCAACCAAGCCGGCCCCGCTGGCCCGTTTGTCGTTCACGCGCGAGGAACTGAATCGGGTCACCGAAGAGGCCGCGCGCGAATGCTCGGAGCTTTTCACGTCATCGCGATATGAGGGCTTGTACACGCCGCCAGGGAAAGACCAGACCATCCAGTTTCCTGGCACGCTCGGCGGCGCCAATTGGTCGGGGAGTTCCTTCGATCCCGCCTCGGGCCGCCTGTATGTGAATGTCCAGAATCTAGGAAACGTGCGAGGCCGCGGACGCTTCTGGACCAGGAATCGATGGCCATGCCAGCAGCCGCCCTGGGGATCGCTCGTGGCTGTCGATCTCCCGCGCGGCGAGATTGCGTGGAGCGTTCCGTTGGGCGTGGTGGACGAACTCGCGGCGAAAGGCATTCCCATCACGGGAACTGTGAATCTGGGTGGAACCATCGTCACCGCGGGCGGACTGGTGTTCGCCGCCGGGACCAATGACAAGCGCATTCGGGCATTCGATGCCGGGTCCGGCAGGCAATTGTGGGAACACCAGATGGAAGCGAACGGACACGCGACGCCGATGACTTATCGCGGACGAAAGACGGGCAGGCAGTTCGTCGTGATTTCGGTGGGAGGCGGCGGCTCGTTTACCCATGAAACAGCCGATGTGCTCGCGGCATACGCGTTGCCGGAGTGACGCCGGAGCGCCAGTGCGGAGTTTGCTGGCAATTCTGAAAGGGACAGGCCGTCAATGCCGGCAAAGTGCGTATGCCTGCGGATACAGATGAAGGAAGTAGTGGTCGATGGGATGACTGGACTCGGCCAACTGACCTAACTGAGCCGCAGTAGTCTCCGCCGGAAATCGGCCCACCGCCAGACACTGGGCTGCGTGGGCCGCATACGCAATCGTGCGGGGACCAATGCCCAGGTCGCGGGCGCCGAAGCCCGGTTTGCGCGCAAGAATGCCGCAGGTCCAACGTTGAATAACCTCCTCGTAGGAGGCCATCGGGGGACGTTGGAAACCGAGGTCGAGGATGCGGGCTGGTAACGCGTCGTAGAGAAACGGATTCGTCCAGCGCAGATAAACGTCCAACGCTTCCGGCGTAAAGTAACTGCCCGCCGGATGCAGGTGGTGCAAACAGGCGGCCGGGTCTGAACTGGGGACAAGAACCAGGCGTCGTGTTGCCAGTGACGGCGGCAGCACAACTTCCACCTCAATCGGCTGCTGGAGTGGGCGCAGGGGAGGCAGCAGGTGCCGGTGAAGTTCCGCCGCTGTATCGAACAGGGCCTTCAGCAGCGATTCCAATGACGCATCGGGTCGCGGAGCGGCGGCGCCCCACGCCTGGAATGCCTCCCGGCGGCTGACATGAGGCTCGGGAATCAGACCGCGGGCCGTGGCTGAATTCGACCACATTTCGATCGCGAACTTCCACAGGTTGCGCCGGTTGCCCGTGTTGATCGCGCGCGCGGCGTAGGATTCCAGCCAGAACGCAAACCGGTACGCGGCATTCTCAGGCGCAATGGGCGATGCCGGGATGGCGAACGGCTTTCCGGCCAGCAGAATCGCCGCCCGGCGATTAACCGATTCGCGCGCAGGCTCGAGACGGAACCATTTGGGAAGCTCCGCAAGTGTAAGAGTTTCAATTTGCCCGGCAATCGGAAACACTCGGCGAAGTCGGCGGACTCTGCGGTTGAGTTCCAGCAGTGGCCCTACCTGACCGGGTTCCGCGCACGCCCGGTCGAGAATGAGGGACAGATCGATGTCGCTGCGCGGAAACGACGCTTCGCCGGCGGCCAGGCTGCGCCGGAGAAACACGCTGTGGACGATCTCGGATTGAGCCAGGAATCGGGCGATCTGGCGGGCCAGGAATACGTAGCCGTCGTTCACCAACCGCTGGACGCCCGCCCCGCGGCGGTAGGGCGGCCGCGCCGTGATCAGCTCTTCCATGCCCGGCCTTAGTGAGTCCGCATGTACTCGAGGAGATAGCGCGCGTTCTCCTTGCGGTCGCGCCCCAGCCGCACATGAAGAACCTGCGAGCGCCGTAACAAGGCCTGCGACGCACGCAGGCGCGACCACGCTACCGCTGCCTGTCCAGCGATCTCGCCCGTACTCTTCTGGAGGAAGAACTCCAACCCCTGGAACAGGCCCATCCCAATCACACAGTTGGCGACCATGGCGCGAAGTGCTTCCACGCGCGATGCGGCAACGATCTCACACGTGCGGGCCAGACTTCGGCTTCCCAGGAACACAAAAGCAGGGTCGGCCTTTCCCGTCACGCGGTGGGCGAAGTGGCGGAAGTCAACGAGCACCTTGGGCCCAAACTCCATCCGTTGAATCGTCCGGCGATGTTCTGGCGGAACTGTGTTCTCTGCGCCGGGCAGCAGGCCGATGCGGGTGGGAAAGCCAAAAACCTGGCCCTTCCGGTCGATGAAGGGTGAGTCGTCCGATAGCAGCTTCACTTCCGGATCCTCCAACAGGTCCGAGCCGAGCGTACTCTTTCCGCCGCCCATCGGTAGCAGCACCAGCGCGGCCCGATTCTTCACACTGAAGCAGAGGGCATGAACCCGGTGGAGGTGCCGGCGGTCCAACTTCTCCCCAAGTTGCGCCAGCACGAACAGGTAACACGCCTCGTACTGCAGATCCGCCTGACGCGTGACGATCTCGAAGTCGCCGGTTTTGCGATGGTGAATTCCCAATCCGCGGCCGTGATAGTCCGCGTAGGTCACATCCCCATTCCGATACGATGCGTTGCGTGGCGTATAAACACTCGCACACACTGGCGGCAATCCGTCGTAATCCGGATCTTCGTCACGGATCCGGATCGTCACCGGGCGTCCGTTCGGCGCCGTCTCTACGGCGAAAAACTCGAAATCCGATGCGAGGCTCCTCGCGGCTGCGGGTGAGTCGCTTTCGATCGTGAATTGATAGCCGTAGATATCAAAGAGCTGTGGCAATGCAAACCTCGTGCTAAACGGGATACCGAGTGGGATAGGTAGTCTTCGATGGCGGACGGTGTCAATCGGGCGATGTCGCCCCAGAACGCCTGCATGCGCAAGTAGTACAAGGGGAGAAGCCGCTTGCCATGCAGGACTGTGTCCAACGCTGGCCGGGTCAAGCCCGCGGCCACCCAATCGGCAAGAAGATCGGCCCAGAGTTCCTCGGTCAGCGGTTGACCCTCGCACAGGGGGCGCAGGTCCGTTTGCGTCCAGTCATACTCCGGCAAACGCGAACTCAACTCTCGCCGGGCTTCGGTCACCTGGGCGGAAAGCGCAACGGGTGGCGCTGTGCTCGTGTCGGCGTCGATCCCGGCGTCCATGCACGTTTCGGTCGAAGAACCGCCGGGCGTCCAGGCGCCGGTGCCCACAAGGTTTCGAAGAGTGGCTAGAAGCGCCGCGGCCACTTGCACGAAAATGAGGTCCCGCTTCGGGTGGCTGGGTTTATGGATCTTGCTGCCGAGCTTGACCTGCGCCGCCCGATGGCCGGTGCCCAGCCAAAGAAGCGCCAAAAACACATCGATCCCGTAACCGTAGGCCGGGACGGGGACCGGGGACCGAAGGGCCAAGCGGATCAGGGCAGGGCTCAGGCCGATCTCGCCACCGATTGGCTGGCGCACACCGCTGCTACACAACGCCTCAATCAGCGGATAAGCGAAAAGGTTGGTCGTAGCTCCATCGAACCGGTGGCGGGCATAGACAGGAAACACCATCCCGGCTCGCCCCGACAGCACTGGCTCGAGCAAAGAGCGAATCCACTCGGGAGCGGCCGAGGTAACATCCGCGTCGATCAAGGCGGCCGCTTCCACTTGCCGCTCGTCGCAGAGTGCCAGGAACGGGAGCACGTTCGCCCCTTTCCCCGAGGGCGGGCCGGGGATCTCGAGCAAGAGCTTCGGACAGGCTGTCGGAGTGTCGAGAAAGGCCTGCCCGGTACCGTCTTCGCTGCCGCCGTCCATGTTGACGATCAAGCACTCAGCGGGAGCCCGCAGGTTGGCAAGTCCGTTGTCGACTGTTTCAACGACGTGACGGATAGACTCGACTTCGCAGTATGAGGGAATGCCGACGGCAATACGTGCCAGAGGAATCTCCTACATCCAGGTGGCGCGAACAACCGCC
>JAEUQD010000935.1 GCA_016789925.1 Bryobacterales bacterium
CCTGGAACTCCAGCGCGTGGCCAAGGAAACCGCGCAGGCCATTGAGCGGCGCGAACGCAGCGCCGCCATCGTGGCCGAGAAAGATCAGGCGCGCGTGCAGCAGGAAGAAGTGCTGGCCGAGGCCCGCTATGCGCTTGAAGACTTGCAGTCGCAGGTCTCCCATGCCGGTGAGGAACATTCCGCCCTCCGCGTCCAGATGGCCGAGCGGGAAGAACGGCGTCGCGGTGAGCGCTCCGCCCAGCAGCGCTTGGAACAGCAGATTCAGGAAACCGTCAGGCGGCGGGGCGAAATCGTGGCCATGATGGAGAGGCTTGGCGTCGAGCGCCAGCGCCTGCTCAACGACAACATCGGGTTGGACGAGCGCGCGGCGCAACTGGCCCAGCAGATCGAACAGGTGGATGGCCGCGTCCGCGAATTGGCCGGCCTCGAACAGGAGCAGCGCCAGCAACTGGCCGCCATAGAAGAAGGCGTCCGCTCATTGCGCGCCCAATTGCAGGAATCGCAGGACCGCCGGTCCCAGGTTGAGATGAACCTTGTCCAGCGGCGCGCCGAACTCAAGTTCCTGGATGAAACGGCCCAGAAGGAACTCAAGGCGCCGCTCGAAGAACTCGCCGCCGGCGACGAAACCGTCCCCGACGAGGTCGCCTTGGCTGAAGCCGAGGACAAGTGCAATTCTCTGAAATCGAAGATCGAAAACCTCGGTCCGGTCAATGCCGATGCCCTTCAGGAGTACGAAGAGGCTCAGCAGCGCTACGACTTCCTGAATACCCAACGTCAGGACCTGCTCGACTCCATCCGCGACACCGAGAAAGCGATTCAGGACATCGACGTTGAATCCAAGCGCCGCTTCACCGAAGCCTTCGCCGCCATCAACGAAAGTTTCAAGGAGACCTTCACCAAGCTGTTTGGCGGTGGTGTGGCTGAAATGCGGCTCACCGACGAGTCCAACGTCAACGAGTCGGGCATCGACATCGTCGCCTCGCCTCCGGGCAAGCGCCTGCAAAACGTTTTGCTTCTTTCGGGCGGCGAGAAAGCGTTGACCGCTCTTTCCCTGCTCATGGCGATCTTCCGCTACGCGCCCAGCCCCTTCTGCATCCTCGACGAGGTGGATGCGCCCCTGGACGAGCCGAACATCCAGCGCCTGATGAACCTGCTCAAGGAGATGTCTTCTCACACGCAGTTCATCATCATTACCCACGCCAAGCGAACCATGGAGGCAGCCTCGTCCCTCTATGGCGTCACCATGCAGGAGCCCGGCGTGTCCAAGCTGGTTTCCGTAAAGTTCAACGCACCGCCGCCGCCGCCGCAGCGCACCCAAATGGCCACGGCGCGCGCTTAGCCGCCCTGGTTCACCGTGAGCGAGAAGATGTCGGGCCGGGCGTAATGCCCGGCCACGTCCAGGTCGAACTTCCCCTCCGCGATCTGGCCCATGTCCAGATCGGCGAGTAAGATTGTCTCTTCGCCATACACCGGACCGGCGATCACCTCGCCGAACGGATTCGCAATCAGGCTGCCGCCGCGAATCAGACCGTCCACATACTGGCACGCCGCCAGCACAAAGCATCGCCCTTCGATGGCAATGTGGCGCATGGTGAAGACCCACGAATCCCGGTCGTCCACCGTGCACGCGCAATAGAGTTCAATGCCCTTGGCGTACATGGTGTAGCGCAGTAGCGGCATGTAGTTCTCCCAGCAGATCACCGCACCCAGGCTGCCCAGCTCCGTCTCCAGCACGGTCAGCGTCGATCCGTCCCCCTGGCCCCAGATCAGACGTTCCACCGCCGTCGGCATCACCTTGCGGTGCTTCCCCGCCAGTGCACCGTCCGGAGTGAAAAACAGCACCGTGCAATACAGCGTTCCGCCGGCGCGCTCGACAATCCCGGCCACTACCCATACGCGATTCCGAGCGGCCGCTTCCGCTATCTGCTCTACTTCCGGTGAAGGGATTTCGACGGCGTTTTCGAAGTAACGGCGGAATTGGGCCCGACCCTCGGGAGTGCGAATCCCGACCTTTGCGCCGAAGTCCTGTCCCTTCGGATAGCCGCCCACCAGCGCTTCCGGAAATACCACCAATCGGGCGCCCGCCGAG
>JAEUQD010000754.1 GCA_016789925.1 Bryobacterales bacterium
GCGTCCTTCAGGACCGATTCCCGAATCAAAGGGCTCAAGGATCGCCGGACAATCACCTGGACTGGATGGCCAAGCAGGTCCTGGAGATCCGCAACCAATCCTCCGGGAAACCACGGTGACGGATCTCCGACAACATCGACCAGGAGATCGATGTCACTGTCGGGAGTATCCTCTCCTCTGGCGACGGATCCAAAGACGAACACGTTACCCGCCCCATGCCTGGCAGCAAGGTGGAGGACCTGCTCGCGTTTCTGGCGCAGTTCGTCCGCGATCCTCATTCCACTTCACATTTTAGTCTGGGAGGCAGGCGGCGAGACCCATGGGACGACCCCGAGGGCATCGCAAGGCTCAAGTCAAATCGACGAGAACCTCATCCCTCGGTCAAGTCAATGCGCCGCAGCCTGTTATGGTTGCGTCGTATGCAGAGTGCAGAGCTCGAATTCGGCAAGCGTTACAGGGTCACTTAGCCCGGGTTGTTTGCCTCGCAGGACAACTCCAACAGGACGGAATTGGTCACCGAACAAGATCCTCAAATACCGGCCGGCACAGTCTTAACTCTGGGTGACAAACTGGAGTGGGATCCATTTTCAAAGCCGCTTCGGGCAGGTTCGCACAACCCGGGTTTCTATTACGTGACCGTCGATTCTCTTCCGCCGGGTTTCGTTTCTGAGAAGTTGATTGTCCAGGCTCACGTCCTCGCAAGATCAGTTGAGGAAATCTGACGTCAAAGGAGCCTGCCGCCGGGGTGTTGGGATGGTTGGGGTGTGATCCCAGGCAGATATGCGGGATTCGCCCGGACGAGATGCGGACGCAACGCGTGGTCGCCCGAAAGTATGCGACCACGACGTTGGTGTCCAAAAGGGCACTACCAGGCGTGTTCATTAATTTGCTCGCAGCCTTCGTGGATGACTCTTTCCATCTCGGCGGCTTCTTCCGGCGACAGGCAGCCGAAAGTGCGAGCAAGAGCGGCTTCGCGTTCCGCCTGGCTGACAGGTTTGAGCCGGCGGATGTAGCTGGCGGCGAGTTCAAGACTGTCCGGCGGGAGCATCTTCAGGTCCTCGACGATGTTTTCGAGCGGACTCACACCTTCAAGGTACCTCGCCACGGTTTGCGCGGCAATTCTTGCTATTGGGAGTCGGCGCCGCCGCCCGGTATGCTTGTTTCATGATGCAGTTCAACCCATTGCAGGTGGTGAAGACGAATTGGAAGGCTGGGGACCAGCGCGAGGTGGAGGATTGGCGGATCGAGCGGCAGGAGGGCGTCGAGTACGACTCTTACCGGCGAGTGTACCTGGCCGATGCGAAGGAATGGGTCATCGTGGGGCAAATCATGAAAGAGAACGGTCGGAAATACTACATTCTGGAGTGTATGGAATAAGTTAGAGAGTATGGTGTCTGTTTTGGCGATGGCCGTTTGGGTGGTGGCGCAGCCGGTGGCGAACCTGCACGAAGCGGGGTCATTGGAGGCTGGGGTGGCGTCGCAGGTGCTCTATGGGACCACCGTGACGGAGGAGAAGGCGCAGGGCGATTGGCTGCAGGTGCGGGCGGAGGATGGGTATCCGGGGTGGATCCGGAAGGCGGCGGTGGTGCGGCGGGAACAGCCGTACGGGCGGGAAGGGCGCGTGGCGCGGGTGGATGCGCTCGCCGCCCACTTGTATGCGGAGGCGGATGTAACGAAGCACGCGCCGGTGCTGACGATGCCGTTTGAGACGCGGCTGGAGGTGGTGGCGGAGCCGGAGGACGAAGACAGACGGTGGCTGCAGGTGCGGCTGGTCGATGGAGGGCTGGCGTGGATTCAGCGCGGGGATGTGGCGGCCTCGGAACGGCCGCTGGGGGTGAGCGAACTGGTGGTGTTTGCCCGGCGGTTCCTGGGGCTGCCCTACACCTGGGGCGGGGCGTCAAGCTTCGGGTATGACTGTTCGGGGTTCACGCAGATGTTGTGCCGGCGGCGGGGGATCACGATTCCCCGGGATTCGCGGCCGCAGGCAGCGGCGTTGAAGGGGATCGAGCCGCAGGAGTTGGCACCGGGCGATCTGGTGTTCTTTGGAAAGGCGGTGGACAAGGTGACGCACACGGGTATGTACATTGGCGGCGGGGAGTTTATTCACGCGACGGCGTGGAAGTATCCGCGGGTGCAGGTGAGCCGCCTGGACGATCCGCATTGGGCGGAATTGCTAGTAGGTTGCCGGAGGCCGCAATGACACGGCGGAGTCTGCTGGCCACGCCGGTGATGGCTCTGGCTGCGCCGGCGCGGGAGTTTGAGGCGCAAACGCAGCGGCTGCATCTGCGGCATACGTGGACGACAACGATGTCGTCGAGCGACTATCGCGACGTGATTTACACGACGCTCACGCGTGAGGGGATCACGGGCCGGGGAGAAGGCGCGCCGATCGTGCGGTACAAGGAGTCGGCGGCGACGGGGGTGCCTGCCTTGGAGGCGATGCGGACGGTGCTGGCGCAGGCGGACTGGCGGCAGTACCGCAAGGTGATCGGCCGCATGCACCAGTTGATGCAAGGACATTGGGCGGCAAAGGCGGCGATGGACATTGCCCTGCACGATTGGGCGGCGCAGAAGATGGGCGTCCCACTGTACCGGATGCTCGGGTTGGATAAGAACGATGCACCGGTGACGACGTTTTCGATCGGGATCGACAGTCCGGCGATGACTAAGCAGAAAGTGCGCGAGGCC
>JAEUQD010000798.1 GCA_016789925.1 Bryobacterales bacterium
CTGCGACGCCTACTCCTGGAGGGGTTCTCCAGCCTGCACTCGCTCAGCCGTGCTCTCAAGCTGTCGCTGCCGGTGGTGGATCACGCCTTCCGCCACTTGAGGAGCCAGCAACTGGTGGAAGTAAAGGGGATGATTGGCAACGACTACTCGTTTGTCCTCTCGCAGGCGGGCAAGAACCTAGCTTCAGACCGGTTCCAAATCTCCCAATACGCAGGGGCTGCGCCGGTTTCGCTGAAGGACTACACGACAGCAACGCGCACCCAGTCGGCCAAGGTGAGTATCGACCGCAAATCGCTCCGCGCGGCGCTCTCCGATCTGGTGGTTACAGACAGGTTGCTGGACCAGTTGGGCCCCGCGCTGATCTCCCAGAGTTCCATCTTTCTATACGGGCCGTCTGGAAACGGGAAAACCAGCATCGCCGAGAGAATGTTGCGTGTCTACCAGGACGCGGTCATGCTGCCCTACGCAGTGGAGGTGGATAACCAGATCATCAGCCTGTACGATCCGGTGGTTCACCAGAAGTTGGAGATTGAAGATAGCGACATCGACCCGCGGTGGGTTCTGTGCCGGCGTCCCTGTATTGTGGTCGGTGGTGAGTTGATCCCGAGCATGCTCGAGTTGCGGCTGGACGATTCGTCGGGGATCTATGCGGCGCCGCTCCAGATGAAAGCCAACAATGGGATCTTCATCATTGACGACTTTGGGCGCCAACTGATGTCCCCGCGCGATTTGCTGAACCGGTGGATTGTGCCGCTGGACCGGCGCGTGGACTATCTGACCTTGCGCTACGGGGTGAAGTTCCAGATTCCTTTTGAGTTGATGGTGGTGTTTTCGACGAACCTCGACCCCGCCGATTTGGCGGACGAAGCCTTCTTGCGGCGCATCCACAACAAGATCCTGGTTGAGCCGGTGGATCCCGCCACCTTCGACCAGATCTTCACGCGGGTGGTCACCTCGCGCCGTGTCCCCTTTGAACCGGACAGCTCAGAACATCTGCGGAATATCTGCCTCCAACATGGGCGGACGGAACTCCGGGCCTGCTATCCGCTGGACATCTGCAACATTCTCACGTCGATCAGCGAATACGAGAAGCGGCCCGTGCAGATGACCAAGCCGAGCATCGAGCGGGCAGTAGAACTTTACTTCGCGAAGAGCGAGAACTGGGAAGCGCGCGGCTGAAACTAGTTGAGCGCGTGGCAGAGCCGGCAGGCCTTTTCCTTGGGAAGCTTGAGAGAAGCGGCCTCGGTTGATCCGTGCGGAGCGTGGCACATCTGACAGTCCGGCACGATGCCCATTTCATGGGTGTGCTTGGCAGCGAAGGTCTCTTTGCTGTGACACTGCGAGCAGACTCCCGTCAGCGAGACCCGTTGGAAGCGCCATGCCCCGTTTCGTACCATGTGGCAGGTTTCGCACGTCGCCTGCATCGGAGGATGATCGCGAAAGGGCTTGAACTCGGCCGGCGCATTGGGGCCCACAAAAAAGCGGGTCTTGCGCTCGCCGAGCGTCACCTCGTGCGGGCCGTTCTCGAGCTTGAGGAGGGCCTTGAGCACTCCCGGATGAGGCGACTCGACATTCACAGGTTTGCCATCCAGCAGCGGTTTCGCCTCGCCGGAAGCCCGCGCCACCAGTTGGACCTCGCCGGAGGGAAACGCGGCGTTCGCCGGTGGCGAAAAGATCTCCGGGCCGTCGTCAGCGGCCCAGCAAAGCACTACGCAGCACAGGGCGGCTAGATATCGAAACGGCATACTCCGGCGTTCATCCTTTATGCTCCCATCGCCAGCGAACGAGACTGCGGTCGATGGCCTTGAGATTGGGGACACCGGCCAAGCCCATATTCAGGGCGAGTTCGGTTTTCAGCAACTCCATCACGCGCTCCACGCCCCGCTGTCCAAAGGCCGCGAGGCCATACAGATAAGGGCGCGCGACGCAGACCGCGGTGGCGCCCAGCGCGAGCCCTTTGAGAATATCGGTACCGCGTCGGAAGCCGCCATCCACCAACACCGGAATCTTTCCATTGACGGCCTTGACGCATTCCGGGACCGCTTCCACCGGCGCGCCCACATGGTCCATCTGGCGAGCGCCGTGGCTGGACACAACAATGCCGGCCGCTCCGTGCTTGAGGCACCTTTCGGCGTCCTCCCCGATGAGGATGCCTTTGACGATCACCGGAAGCTTGGTGTCGCTCACCAGTTCAGAGAGGGTCTGCCAAGTAGGCATTGGGGTATTGCGGCCCGGATAGATGCCCGCGCGCCACGGGTTCTTGGCTTTGGGAAGCTGACCATTGGCGTCGCGCGGAGGTATGCCCGACTCGCACCAGGCGCGCTCGAGTCTGTTGTGCATGGAGCGTTCACGTTGCGAGACATGCGAGATATCCACCGTGAAACAGATGCCGGCGCATCCCTGATCTTCCAAGCGGCTGACGAACGCCTTCCGGGTCTGGCGGTTCATCAGGCCGCCCCCGGTGGTTACCTGCCACCAGGTCGCCGGACCTTTGCCGGACTCGACCAAATCTTCGATGCCGCCGTTGGTGATGTGTAACGCCTTGGCGTTGCGGGCTGCCTTGGCCACTTCCTGCTCACCGTTGCGGAAGAAACAGTTCTTGCCGCCGGCCGGGTCGATCAGAATCGGGTAGTCGATTTTCCGTCCGAAGAGTTCGAGCGAAGTATCGATCTTATGCGTGTCCACCAGCATGCGTGGGCGAAGGATCAGGTTGCGGAACACCTCACGGGCGTCGCGTAGCGCCTGTTCGTCTTCACTTCCTTCCTCGAGGTAGTCCCAGGCCAGGGGATCGACTTTCTTTTTCGCGAGCTCGCGGAAGTCGAACACATTGATGGGCCCATACAGGGGATCATCCCAGTTGATCTGAGTACCGTCTTGAGAGGACAACCAGGGGGCCGTCCCGAACATGCCAATCAGTCCGCGCAGCGCGTTTCGCCTGCTAATCATATCTGGGCCATGATACATCACGCGCAGACTTCGGCAACCGTCGTCAGCTTGCCGCCTTGCGCCGAAAAGGCATCGACGAACGCGGCGGCCTTGCCGGCATCGAGCGACTGAATGGCGTCGGTGACCAGCAACACTCGCGCTCCTGTCCGCAGAAGCCCCATGGCGGCGCACTGCACGCAGATCTCGGTGACGACGCCATAGACTGCGTAGGTGTCCGCGCCGAGGCGATTGAGCAAGGGTTCCAGAGCGGGGTTCGTGAAGCAATCGAAGGTGGACTTACGGATCAAGTGCTGTGCCGGATGGCCGAGCGCGGCGTGAGACTTGCCGTGGCCGATGGTGCCTTCGACACAGTGCGGGTGAAATCCGTACAGGGGAAACTCGGGATCGTTCTCGGTGTGAGTGTCGAGCGTGGAGATCAGCGGAATCCCGTGGGTGGCCGCATACAGCGTCAGCCTCTTGAGGTTCGGGACGATGCGTTCCGCGCCGGGCACATAGAGGGCGCCTGCGGGCAGGAGAAAATCGAGTTGCGTATCGACGTCGACGAAAACGGTGCTCACGTCCCGGCCTCACCCGAGATTTGCCAGGAAGTCCTCATAGAGGTCCAACAACTCCTGGCTGTACTCAACACGGTAGGGATGGTCTTCATCATATAGGCTGCGGACCACCTTGGGAAGCTTGTCGAGGGATTCCCGGGCGTGCTGCCTGGCCTGGTGGGCGTCGGGCAGCACGCCCAACGGCACTCCGCCTACAACGGTGGGCCGCAGCAGAGGCACGGGAGGAGCCACGCCCTCCTGATCGCAGGTCGGGCATTCAGAGAC
>JAEUQD010000799.1 GCA_016789925.1 Bryobacterales bacterium
GATCGGAAGTTCAGCGCCCCTTGGCCATTGTGGTGATCGGCGGTTTGTTCACGTCCACGCAATTGACGCTGATCGTGGTGCCCGTGCTGTATCGCTTCTTTGAAGGGCGCGAGCGAGGCGACGGGCGGCCGCCCGGCGCAGCCGAACAGCAGGAGTTGGCCAGCGTCCGGTAGATAACTGAACTCGATGCCCGTTTGGAGTATCCTGATGGCGAGGTTCAGATGCCAATCTCCAGTTGGAACTCGCGCGATCGCTGGCAGCCGAGCCGGCGCCGCCTCGTACAGTTGGGTGCTGCGTTGACCGCCGTCTGCAAAGCATCGCCGCTCGGGGCCGCAGACCCCACTGCGCACCCGGAAATGCGCAAGGCCATCGCCCAGTTGCAGTACTTAACTCCCGTCGACGAGATCAAGACCATCCTTGACAAGGGGAAGTCCGGTGCGGCCCGCTTCTCCCCCGAGCAGTTGCGCGAAGCCGGACTTACTCCGGAAACCTGGACTCTCAAGATCGATGCCGACCCGGCCGGCGGCAGCGTGATCGAAGCGCCGGTCACGCTCCGCTGGAGCGATTTGATGGCCCTGGCGGAGAAGCATGCGGTACGCTTCCCGCACGTCTGCGTATGCACGAACGGCGCCGACCCGTTTCACATGACGATCTGGGAGGGCGTCCCGCTACGCGAGATCGTCTGGCTGACCAGGCCCAAGGGCGGCGTCCGCCGGGTGCGCTACGAAAGCTACCATCCACCCGAAGCGCCGCCGTTCCAGGCCTCCTTGCCGCTGGCGCAGGTGCTCGAAACTGCGCCTGGACAGATGCCGGTCATCCTGGCGTACAAGATGAACGGCCAACTCATCTCCGCGGACAAAGGAGGCCCGGCGCGCGTCATCGTCCCCGGCGCTTACGGAGGCAAGCAGATCAAGTGGGTGCTCCACCTCGCGCTGACCAACGACTACAAGTCCACTGATTCGGACGCCGAACTGAACAACGACACCGAAAGCCCTTTGAAGACACGCGCCCGCTTTATCCACGTGCCGGGAGAAGCGCCCGCCGGAAAGCCCGTCGCGGTCACCGGGTATGCGCAAGTGGGTGTCTCTGGCCTTTCCCAGGTGCAATACTGTCTCCGCTCTCAGAGGGAGCCCTCGGACGCGGGCGATCCCAATCTCACGAAAGCCGATTGGAAGAACGCGGTCATCCTGCCGCCGCCGTCGAACTGGGGCGGAGGACTGCCCGGCGGCAAACTGCCCTCCGGCGCGATCGCCACCGATCCGAAATCCGGCCAACCTCGTGAGTGGCCCATGCGGTACACAATCGCCCACTGGGCAGCCTTGATCCAACCGCTTGCGCCCGGCACTTACGAGTTGGCTTGCCGCACGATCGACCTGAATGGCATCGCCCAGCCCATGCCTCGCCCATTCCTCCGAACCGGCGTCACCGCCATTCACCGCCTCCCGCTGGTTGTCAAGGCGTAGCAGAGCCGCGACCTGGAAGCTACACGCCGAGCCGGCCGGCCCGCATCGGCGGCGCCGTACGTCTTCTCGGCATCCGTCGAATGTGCTGGGTGCACCGCGGACCGTCAGCCGGCGATCGGGCGGATCGCCGGCCACCCTTCCACTGCTTTGCCTGGGTGGTCGGCGACGGGATCGTGGAAGGATGCATCATCCAGGACTTCGGCCCCTTTCGGTGGCCGCTGGGTCACTCCTCCGAGATGGCGACCATACCGTCAAAATGGATGCCAGGACGCAAGCCCGTTTGCGGGCGGGAAATTACCCTAGCGCCGCTGAGCAAGCGATTCGGGAGGCATTGGCCGCAACGAGAATGCCCTACTCTAACCTCAACTGTCGCGCAGACTTATCAGTTGGAACGACGAGTTCTCCCCACCGGAGGTAGAACGCGAAGAACGGATCGGTGACGTGCAGCTTCTTCTCCTCCTCCTCGAAATCGATAACTGGCGTGGAACTCTGGTCCGTTGCGGCTATCGTTGCCATGTGTTTTAGCACTCTCGCAATTTCGTGCAGCTGAGGCATTTGCGAACCTGCGACGTCTCGAATGGCTGATCGAAGTTCCTCGTATTCGACGCTGACCAGTCCAGGCCTGATGTGTGCAAGTCCATGCAGAACGAGTTCATAGATATCGACACTGCGGCCATCTCTCAGCGTTCGCTCGATACGGTCGGTTCTCTGCCGTGGTCCCCGCGCCAGTTTCTCGAATATAGGCCGGCCAATCGTTTCCGCCACATCTTTGAAGACGACTTCCATCTCCGGTTCAGCCACTCTTAACTGCGCTGGTACCTCTGCTCGGTGCAACTGAAGCTGCCTGCATAGACTGCGGCAGAAGTCCTGCATCAAGTGCGGGCTGCCGATGGCTTCCTCTGCAAGCCTAGTCGTACAAGTGGCATCAAGAGAGTAGTTCAGGAGCGTGAAGCCAGTCACGGGAATGTAGCCCAACTCCTCTGCGGACCACGCCTGGATTTCAATTGGAGCTATGCGGCCGGTCATCTCCTTTTCGACCTTGAGTGCATCATACCGACGATGAGGGATTGCAATTATCACAACGGGCAAACCGTCGAAAATCAATGGCTTAAGAGCACGTACAATGCTCCCTTGCATGTCCCGCGGAAGATAGTGGAAGTCGTCGATCACAATGGGTACTGGGTTCTTTCGGAGACCGGTGAGGGCTGTGACCCGCGAAGAAAGCGATTGTGTGCTCACGGTGGACTTGGTGCTAACCTTTCCGAGCTCCACAGAAACTTCCCCTGTGCCCTTGGCGATCAAGAAGTTTGCCTCGGCCGTGCCCTTACCGCCGATTTTGCTCTCCGCCTCGCTTCCCGTTTCCTCATCGATGGATTGGAAGAGCGCTAGTTGCTCAACGATGACCTGCCAGAAGTCATCTTCGACCGCAACCGTTCCGCCGTCGATCCACACTGCCTCCTCAGGTGGAAATACTCGGCGTGCAAGAACGGTTTTGCCAGACTTTGTTTGTCCGGTCACCGGGACCAACTTGCAGAGGTTGTCTCGCGCTTCTGCGAGTCTCTGCTCCAACTGCAACTCAGATCGCGGATTGTAGGTGTGTCTCGGAAAGCCGCCGGGCACAAACACGTCTTGGTATCTCAATGAATTCGCCACAAAGCTCCGATATTCGTATGTTAACTCGATCGTCCGGCGCAGCGACAGAGCAGCCGATCTCGCAGCGCGCGAACCTGAAACTGCGCTCTTGGCCCGGGTGTCCGCGTCAGGGTGTACTGGGACGTGGGCATGGGTCCGATGATTCCTAATGCTGGCATTTTGACGGGAAACGCCCGTCACTCCCTTGTGCAGACGCCCGGACCACAGATCAATGCCAATCAGCGGAATGGCGACTTCTCGCTCATCTGAACCAGTTGGAATGTGTTCTGCTTAATGAGAGGCCTTACAGACGCTTCCAGTCAGGCTGTTGGCGAGGAGCCCCGTTTCACGGGCGCTAACCTCTCGCAGGAACTATCCAGCAGAATAGTGCACTAAAGCCTATGCTTGAGTGAAGCGCCGCCGGAGGGCATGCTGGAATTCAAGAGCCGCACGACCAAGAAAATCGAAATGATCTACTGCAATCTCGAGGGGAACAGAACTTCTTTCGTTGCCGGAGCAACAGCTACCCCACTGAATTCTCCCAGGACTGCGGCACCGATTATCGGCAGAGCGGCTCCGCCAGAGGCGCGTGGGTGACGGAAACGCTCCGGAAGATCTTGGCCGAATTGTCCCCGGGCAAGAACGCGCCACCTGAGCTATTCGCGCGCGTCATCTGTACGCTGATGGATCCGGGAGACGCGGTCACTGAAGTCCCAAGAACCCGCTGCTTTGATCGCCGCCGCGGCTTTTCATGGTCGATGTCGGAGGATGTCCTCTTGCGACAGGTGCAGCCAGTTGCCTCTCATGCGCATCCAGCATTACGTCAGCGCGCTTCATCGGACCCTACGGCGCACATCGGTCGACTCGAAACGCGCGTCCAGCCTTGCGCTGTAGCGCCAGGCTTGAGGCAAACTCTGCGAAATTGATTCGCTCTCATAGAGATACTAATAGAGATATTGGGAATTCTGGCTTAGTCATGTTGAAAGAAGAAGACCGCACTGCTTGTGAGGTAGGGGACCGGTTAGCCGCTAATCTGTGGAGAAGCGCTGTGCAGTTGTTCTTGTGGGACGATCATCCGACGTCACGGCCGAAGCCTCTCGGGTCCGGAGTTCTGGTTCGGTTCGAGCATTGGTTCTTCATTTTCAGCGCTGCTCACGTCATCGCGGAATTCAAGGACAAGGTCATTTGGGCGGCTCGCGGGTCCGGAGATGGAGCCTTGATGGCCCTTCAGGGAAAGATGCACTTTCGGCTAACCGGGCGGGCCGAGATGAGCAGTCATCAGAATGACCCAGTTGATGCGGCCGTGGCTCTTCTTCCTGAGGGTTGCCCCAATGAGTTTCTGTCGGGGGCGATGGTAGCTTCCGAATTCGATACTGGCCGTCGATTGGGTGAGCCCCGTTACCTTCTCCTCGGCTTTCCCGCAAACCGCACGGAGGTAGATCGACGCCGGAATGAAATTCTAACTGAACGTAAGCCGCTGATACTTTCGGAAGTGAAGGATTCAGTTTATGCAAAGATGGGCTATGACAATCGGACTCATCTCTTGCTGGAATGGCACAGCAAGTGGAACTCCGTCGCCGGAAGGCATGCGGCTCGGAATTTGGCGGGGTCGAGTGGAGGCGGAATTTGGAGCTTCGATCTATCTTCCGTCAATCTCCAATCACAGCTG
>JAEUQD010000800.1 GCA_016789925.1 Bryobacterales bacterium
CCGCAAGACGTTCCGCGGCATATGAAGCTGATGCTGGATTTGATTGTGCTGGCGTTCCAGATGGACAAGACGCGGATCGCCACGTGCATGCTGAACAACGACCTTTCACAGATGAACTTCCGGTTCGTGGAAGGCGTGAAGGGGGCGCTGCACCTGGACTTGACGCACAACGGGAAGGCCCCGGAAGCCGAGGCAATGTATCTGAAGACCAATCAGTTCCACGTCCAGCAGTTCGCTTATCTCTTGCAGCGGATGAAGGAGATCGACGAAGGCGGACAGTCGCTCCTGGATAGTTCGGCGCTGTTGCTGTGTTCCAATCTGTTTGACGGAGATGCGCATAGCGCCGACGAGATGCCGATGGTGCTGGCCGGACGCGCGGGCGGCCAATTGAAGACGGGGCGTGTCTTAGACTTCAAGGACAAGGGGGATGCGGACCGGCGGGCGTGCAGCTTGTATCTCTCACTGATGGACATGATGGGCGTGAAGCTGGAACGCTTCGGAGATGCGGACCAGAAGCTCAAGGAGTTGACTGCTTAGTTGGCGCTGCGGCGGGTTTGGCGCGGCTGTTCTGTTTGAGAACGTACATCCTCTTGTCAGCCTGATCGAGAATGGCCTCGACGGTGACGCCATCCTGGGGATAGCTGGCGGTGCCGACGCTGACCGACAGCAGGCGCTCGCCACACAGTTCCTCGCCAACCCCGGCCACAATCTCGGACAACTGAGCAATCCGTTGCTGGACGGTCTCCAGTTCGGTCGAATTGAGCACGATCACGAATTCGTCTCCGCCCATTCTGGCGGCCAACTCCCCTTCGCGGACGGCGAGACGAAGTTGTTCGGCGGTGCGCTGGAGCACTTTGTTACCCGTGAATTGACCGAACCGGTCGTTGACGGCTCTGAATCCGTCGAGGTCCAGCACTAGCACCGCGAATCCCGCGCCGGTTCCCGGCTTGGTCTCGATTCGCCGCTCCAGGTGATGAAACAGCGCGTGGGCGCTGGCCAGACCCGTCAACTGATCGACACCAGCAGCATCGGTGGTGAACGGCAAAGTCCGCACCTGTTCGATCGCCAGTCCGACCTTTGTATTGATCGTGAGCAAAAGACGGAGTTGATCGCGCGAGAAGGCATCGGGTTTTCGGCTATAGAGAGTCAAGGCACCAACAACGCCGGAAATCCCCTCCAGTGGTACCGACAGGGCCGAGCGCAGCGTGCTGAATTTCGTCTCGTCGTTCAAATAGCTCGACTCGACACTGGGATTTCCGTTCACGACATGCAGTTTGTTCTGCGCCACCCAGCCGGATAAGCCTTCTCCGAACGGGATTTGCAGGGAACGAAACAACCTCTCGTCTTCACCCGCGACGAACTCCGGCTTCAGCACCTGGCCGTCGAGGCAGTAAATGGCGATGGCATCGTGCGGTACGAGACGCTTCAAGCGGCTCGCCAGGAGCGATAGGGTATCTTCCAAACGGAGCGAGCCTTCTCGCTCCCGGCACACTTCATGGAGCATCTGAACATCCTGGCGTGCGGTTGCGATTGACGAGATCAGATCGGGAGCCAGTACGCGCTCGGCGGCTCTGTTGACAGCCGCCGCCAACTGGGCCAGACCGGCCGCCGGCGCATCGCCCCTTACAATCTTCACCCGCGTGGACAACTTGATATTGCGCACCAGGGACGGCGAAGACCGGGCTTTTAGCTCCAATTCATGAATTCGGCGCTTCAGAACCGCCACGACAACGGGGTCGAATTCCTTGCCGGCGCGCTCACACACATACTCCAGCGCCTGTTCGAGCGGCAGCGCCCGCCGGTACTGGCGGTCGGAGGCCAATGCATCCAGGCAGTCGACGGCGGCGAGGATTCGAGCTCCGATCGGGATTTCCTCGCCCTTCAATCCGTCCGGATACCCTGAACCATCCCACTTTTCGTGATGGGAACGAACAATCGGAACAACCGGGTACGGGAACTGGACGCATTCAAGAATTTCAGCTCCGACTACCGGGTGGACCTTCATCTTCTCGAACTCTTCCTTGGTAAGCCGCCCAGGCTTGTTGATGATGTACTCGGGCACGGCGAGCTTGCCGATATCGTGCAAGAGGGCAGCGGCTTCGAGGGCACGCAGGTGCTCGACGTCCAGACCAAGTTCCTTCCCGATTTCAACAGCATAGACCTGGACGCGGCGCAGGTGCGAATGGGTGGTGTCGTCCTTCGCTTCAATGGCCAGCGCGAGCGCTTCGATTGTGCGGAGGTGGAGCTCGGCCACGTCCGCGACATGCTTTTTCTCCTCCTCGAGTTTTCCTAAGTGGAGCTGATAAGAGCGGTACAGCAGGTAGAAGCCGGGGACCACCAGCACGGAATACTCCCACCCCAAGGCCTGGTTGACCGAACTCAGCAATGCGGCCATCGCCGCCCCAAACAAATACTGCGGCACGGTCCAGAAGAAGCTGTCGAGCCACAGCCTGAACACAGGCTTGCCTTCCGTGAGCGCAATCACGCAAGCAGTTGTCAGCGTGTTCATACCGAAGTAGGCGATAGTCGTCCAAAACAGCATGATGGGCATCGCTGGGTGGATGGCCCGCAAGGAAGGCGAGCGAAACAGTTGGTAGCTGACGAACACACAGGCGGCTGTTGCCAGTGCATTGAAGGTAAGCTGCACGAGTGATGGTCGAGTGCGGGCGCCGAGTATGCACTGCGAGACGGTGCCAGCGATGGAAATCAGCACGGCTTGCGCTACCGACAACTCCACCACGCCCAAGAGAATAAAGACATAGTTCACCGAGAGGGTGCCGGTGATTCCCGGCAGCCTCACCTTCAACCCCGAGCTTAAGACGGTGAAGAAGACAAAAAAGGCAAACTTCACGTTCAGCGTTTGGTCCCACTGCGGTATCGCCGAGAGTGCAATAAGCAAACCGCAGAGAATGACAACGCAAATGAAACGCTTTGCGCGAGCGCCTAAAGCCGCCATAGGAATAACAGAATCGCTCTCAATGCAGGCCTTCCAGAGAAGATTCGGCAGAACTGGGAAAAGACTTGAGGCAGCACAATTGAAGACAATGACTCCGGAACCCGTTGAAGGGCTCCGGAGTCGACTTTCTAAGTGAATTGCCGCTTACTCACCGCGCCTTGACGTACCCCAAAGTGCCGAGGTACCCCAGAGCGCCGACGTGCCCCAGACCGCTGAGGTGCCCCAGAGGGCGTTGAATCCCTGGGTAGTTGCGGTCCCCCACAGGGCCGACGTACCCCAGAGCGCCGACGTGCCGTTCAGAAATACGTTGGTCCCCCAGACAGCAGAAGTCCCCCAGAGAGCGGAGGTTCCCCAAATCGCCGAAGTACCCCACAGTGCCGACGTACCCCAAACCGCAGAGGAGTCCAGGAGAAGGCGTGCCGCGCCTGTCTGCTGGTCCCAGTAGGCGACCGGGGAATACGCGCCGCCCGACGCCACTTCGCGGCTGTTGAGGGCGGCTCGGATGTCCAGATAGCCCGCGCCTATGGTAAACAAATCATACTGGCTTCGGTAGCTGACTCCGGTTTCTGGATCGACCGCCACACTGACCGCAGGAAAGCTCTTGTACGCGGTCTTCATCAGCCGCGCCTTGATCTGGTCCGGTGTGAGCCGCGGTTCGCCTTCCAGCAACAGCGCAGCCGCGGCGCTGGCCATTGGAGTAGCCATGCTGGTCCCGCTCAGCCACATGTAGGGACGGTCCAGAGAAGGCAGAGGTATGGCCTGATAGTAGCTGGGCGGAACGACATTGTCGGGATAGGTCGAGGCCAGGTTGTTGCCAGCCCGAGCCTGCAAGGAAACGACTTTGTTTCCCGGCGCCACCAAGTCCGGCTTGACGATATGATCGATCGCGGTCGGGCCCTTCGAACTGTAAGAAGCGATCAGGTCGTCGCCACGCCCGGGCGTCTGCATCGTCTTCATTGCCCCGACCGTGAGTACCAGGGGGTGGTTGGCGGGCGACGCGATCATACCATAGCCATCGGTGCCGAAGGTCTGGTTCCGGCCTTCGTTCCCGGCGGCAACTACAACAAAAATGCCAGCGAGCCAGGCGCGCTCCACCGCGCGGCAGAGAGGATCGTTCCGAAAGCTCTCGAGCACCGGGCGGCCGACCGAGAGGTTGAGGACTCGGATGTTATACCGGTCCTTCAATTCGATGGCACGGCCGATGGCAGCGATGACGGCACTATCGGTTCCCCAACCTTCCGCGTTCAGGACTCGGAGGTTGATCAGATTAGCCTCGGGGGCGATGCCGCGAAATGTACGGCTGTAGAGCGGCCCGGTCGAACGGAAGCCGTTGCCGGCCAGGATACCGGCCACATGGGTTCCATGACCGTAGGGATCGCCAGTCTCACCGTCCATCTTGCCCTTGGGGCCAGGTACGAAGGACTCACTATAGACGACGCGCGGACGACCGAGACCGGCCAGGCCGTTTGGATTGCCGCGCAGGTCGGCATGAGTGTCAATGCCGCTATCGACAACAGCAATCCCTACACCTTTTCCGGTTCTGCCGTAGGAATAGGCCGCCTCGGCCCCGATCGCCACCGCCGAGTAATCCAGGGATGCCCGGACCACGCGGTCTGGACTAATATAGTCCACTTCCAACTGCGCGGCCAGGTCCCGAAGCTTGTTCTTTGTAGTAGACACCAGTGCGGACTGGGTCACGCCCAGGTTGAGTTTTACTAGAGAGCCTAAGGCGGCCACCCGGGACAGGACTGCCGGCGGGGGGGCCGTCTTGTAGCGAACAACGACATCAATCGGGTCGTTGCCGACTGCTCCGCGCAACTCCGGCGCCAGCTTAGCCAGTGGGTCCTGGGCCGCAGCGACGCCCATCAACAACGTGAGGACACAGGTCCACCCGCGTAACCAATGCAACATGGTATTGTCTCCCTCGATGCTCTTAAGAACTGTGCAGACGGTTAGCGTTCGCCGAGACCCAGAACGGCTGAACCGGTTGGGTTGGTTCCCCAGAATGAGCTACTGCCCCAGAGAACCGCGAAGCCTTTCAGGGAGCTGACGCCCCAAACAACGTTGGAACCCCAAACTGCGTTGCTGCCCGCAACGATGTTGTTCCCCCAAATCACACTCGCGCCGCCTAGTACGGCCGAACCCCATACCGGTGTGCTACCCCAGGCGGGGTTATACGGATATTGAATCCGCACGATATCCCGCGAGGAATCGTAAACGGCAATGGGCGAAGCAGCCGTACCTAGAGGTATATCGGCTGAACCGAGCGCCAAATTTAGATCTAATGCGCCGGCGCCGACAGTGAAGATATCGTGGCGGCTCCAATACTCCGCGCCCGTCACCGGGTCCACCGCAGTCGCTTCCGGTGGAAAACTCTTCCAGGCGGTCTTCATGAGGCGCGCCTTCACCTGGTCGGGGTTCAGCCCAGGCTGCTGTTGGAGCATCAGCGCCACCGCGCCGGAAACAACTGCGGACGCCATGCTGGTTCCAGAAAGCCGGAAGTACACACCAGCCACGGCATTCTGTGGATACGCCTGTTTGAGCGCCAGCTTACCGGTGCCCTGAGGCGCGACGATGTGGTTTCCCGGAGCAACCAGGTCGGGCTTCACGACGTGGTCGACCATGGTAGGCCCCTTTGAGCTATACGAGGCGATAACGTCGTCGTCCCGTAGCGAGGTCCCCATCGACTTGAGCGCACCCACCGTGATCACCAAGGGGTGATTTGCCGGCGACATCACGGTCCCATAACCGAGCGTCCCGCGCGCGTTGTTCCGTCCTTCATTGCCGGCGGCCACCACAACGACGATGCCCGCGCGCCACGCCGCCTCAACAGCGAAGCCGAGAGGATCGTACTTGTAGCTCTCCATGACAGGCCGGCCCAGCGAGAGGTTGATTACACGAATGTTATACCGCCCCTTCAGTTCGATGGCGCGTTCAATAGCGGCGATCACCGCACTGTCGGACCCCTCGCCCGACGCCCCTAATACCCGCAAGTTCACGATTCGTGCTTCCGGTGCGATCCCCCGGTACCTCCCGCCCGAACTCTGTCCGTTGCAGCCGATCACGCCAATCACGGGGGTTCCATGGCCATAGAAGTCCCCACCCCCAGCCTGTCCGAAGGCCTCCGTATACGCAAT
>JAEUQD010000813.1 GCA_016789925.1 Bryobacterales bacterium
AGTGTCCGGAAACAATAGTGGCCCTGAAACGCGGTTCGAGGGGTCCCATCCAGATGGTTGAGTAGCCACCGTAGGAGAGTCCGTAGTAGCCAAGACGCGCGGGGTCGACGTAAGGGAGTGAGATGAGGTAGTCCACGATACGGCGGAGCTTTGCGACTTCGATATTGGTGCGCATGCGGCCCAGCGTGTTCGTCATGCGAACGAGAGGATTGATGAGTTCAGCCTGCGGAATGGGCACGACGACATAGGGCGCAAAGACGACGTAGCCATGATCGGCGAGGCGCGCGGCAAAGCCGTGATAGGCGGAGTTCGGCTCCGGGCCTTGTAGAGTGAGATCCTTCGGCTTGCCGCCGAGGCCGTGCTGGGTGACGACCGCGGGCAAGCGCTTGCCCTGCGCGTTGTGCGGAACGAGCAGGTGGCCGATGGCTTCCACACCGGGGGTGACATCCAAACGCACATCGTAGGCGGTGAATCGCTCGGTGCGGCCGATTTCGGTGAGCCTCGGGTTAGCGTTCGCAACGGGCTTCGGGACGTCGCCCATGATCGCGTTCAGATCGGCCAGGAGCCTGGGCACGGCAATGCGCGGGGGCGTGGCTGTCAGCGGATGACGGGCGCGGCGCGCCCGGCCGCTGTCGCGAATGCGGTCGCGCAGATGGTTGAGCAGGGTATTGTAATGGCGGTTGCGGCGTTCTTCGATTTCGACCGGGAGGAGAGCTTCTCCCTTGCGCAGCGATTTCGATGGCGCGGGCAGATCGATCGGCTTCAGCAAGGGCTTTGGCGTGACGAACACCTGGCCGAAGATCGTTGTATCCACCGGTGCGCGCCAGGCGTCCGCACCGGGGTCCTGGTAGCCGGCGATGTTCAACGAGGTGAAACGCGAGTCGACAGCGGCGGCGTAGAGCGCGGTGCGCGCGCCATCGCCTTCGCCGTAGAGTCCGGTGGGAAGGTTGAGGTAGGCGGCGAGGCCGCGGACGGCAGTGACTTCGAGCCCCGTGACGGTCCGGCCGGTGACGAACGCGAGACGGTGGAGAATGTGACGCCGGTCTTTGCCGCGGGTTGATTCCGACATCGGATGGTCAGTGGTGCGCTGAATGGCGATGGGCAGACAGACCGTGTAGCCGGCCTCCAGAAGCCCTGTGAGCCAGACGGGCGGTTCGGATTTCGCGGTGAGGCCGGCCCAGTCTTCCGTGGTGCGCGTGGCGGGTCCGATGGCGATGATCGCGCGTTTCGCAGGCGCGGGCGGCGTTAGCAGCAACGCATGGGCAAAGTGGCCGGGTTCGACCTGGAGGCGCAGTTCCTCGATGCGGACATCGGGCCAGACGGCGACCAGTGTGCGGCTCACTTCGGAAACGACTGGAGGCGCTGTTCCCAAACGCTCTGCAAGGAGTTGCGGCTTGGGCCGCTGGGTGCGGGCGATCTCGCTGAAATAGTAGCTTTCCAACTGCTGGTACTGGTCAGTGAAAACGTCAGCATGCAGGGCAAGGCAAGAGAGGAAGACGAGAAGCCGCATCGCCACTAGCATAATAAGAGCAGTGAGAGGGCTCTTCATCGCGACGCTCTGGGTTGGCGTGTTGTGCGCGCAAGGCGTGGACTTCGTGCGCGAAGTGCAGCCTGTGTTTCGCAAGCGATGCCTGGCGTGTCACGGAGCGGACCGGCCGCAGAGCGGTTTGCGGCTGGACCGGCGGGAGGATGCGCTGCGCGGAGGCTATTCCGGCGCGGTGATCAAACCGGGCGATAGCGCGGGCAGCAAGCTGTTCCGGATGGTCTCGGGCCGCGAAGCTGTCGCGATGCCGCCGGGCGGAGGGCGATTGCCGGCGGCGGAGATCGAGATTCTCCGGAAGTGGCTGGACGAAGGGGCGCACTGGCCGGATGCGGCGGCGGAAAGCAAGGGGCGTTCGAGGACGTTTTCGCACTGGTCGTTTCAGCCGCTGGTGAAACCCGCGCTACCGCCGGGTACGCATCCCGTGGACGCGTTTGTCGAGGAGCGGCTGAAGAGGGAGGGGCTTAGCCTGTCGCCGGAAGCGCCGCGCGAGACGCTGCTGCGACGCCTGTTCCTGGATTTGACGGGATTGCCGCCGTCGCCTGCCGACCTGGCAAGCACGGAAACTTACGAGCAACTGGTGGACCGGTTGCTGGCCTCGCCGCACTTTGGCGAGAAGTGGGCGCGGATGTGGCTGGACCTGGCGCGCTACGCCGACAGCGATGGCTACGAACAAGATCAGGTGCGTCCGCACGCGTGGCGGTATCGCGACTGGGTGATCAACGCTTTCAACAGCGATATGCCGTTTGACCGGTTCACCGTCGAGCAGGTGGCCGGGGACCTGTTGCCGCAACGCGCGAAGGCGCAACTGGCGGCGGCGGGCTTTCACCGCAATACGCTCACCTCGCGCGAAGGCGGCATCGACATTGAGCAACTGCGCACCGAGCAGACTGCTGACCGGGCGATCACTACGGGCAGCGTGTGGCTGGGCCTGACGTTTGAATGCGCCCGTTGCCACGACCATAAGTACGATCCGATTTCGCAGAAGGACTTCTATCAGCTCTACGCCTTTTTCAATTCGGTGGAAGAGGTGAACCTGGAAGACGGGCTGCCGGGCGAGCGCGACCGTTTCGCGGAAGAGGAATATCTGCGGCAGTACCGCGCGATCGAGGCGGCGCACCGGGTTCGGGAGCTACAACCGAAGTGGGAAGCCGAAGTGATGAAGGCCATGGCTGACCCCACCGCGCGGCTGGAGTGGACGCAGGTGCTGGACTATGTCGCCGTGTATCAGGATCGCGGCCACGACATTTTGCGGACGCCGGTCGAGAAGCGGACCAAGCGCCAGGCGCACGATTTGCTGCGGGTGTTTCTGAAGTATCCGGGTCCGCTGGCGTCGTGGCCCGAGGCCAAGGATGCGAAGTTCAGCGAAGGCTTCCAGAAGCTCGAAGACCTGGACGCGAAGTATCCGGGGTTGAGCGAGATTCCGACGGTGCGGGAACAGGTAGAACGCCGCAAGACGCACATCTTCATGCGCGGCGATTTTCGCAGCCCCGGAATTGAGGTAATGCCCGGAACGCCGGGTGCGCTTCCACCGATGCGCGGCGAGCCCACACGGTTGGCGCTCGCGCAGTGGCTGGTGTCGAAAGAGAATCCGCTGACGGCGCGGGTGGCCGTGAATCGCTTCTGGCAGGAGTTGTTCGGTCGCGGGCTGGTGGGGACGCCGGAGGATTTCGGGACTCGCGGCGATGCGCCGACGCATCCCGAACTGTTGGACTGGCTGGCGGCCACGTTTCGCGATGAAGGGTGGAGCATGAAGTCGCTCATCGGGCTGATGGTGACGTCGCGGACCTACCGGCAGTCGTCGCGCGGGCGGAAGGACGTCGACGATCCGGAGAACAAACTGCTGGCGCGACAACAACGCTTTCGGCTGCCGGCGGAGTTGATTCGGGATTCGGCGCTGGCGGCCAGCGGGCTGCTTCAACCCGTGGTGGGCGGGCGCAGCTTTCGGCCGCCGATGCCCGAGGGAATGTTAAAGGTGGCGTATCGAGTGAAGTGGGTGGAGAGTTCCGCGGCGGATCGCCACCGGCGCGGGCTGTACACGTTCTTCCA
>JAEUQD010000818.1 GCA_016789925.1 Bryobacterales bacterium
GGCCCGCCGTGTGGCCGATGTCACTGGCCTGTATGTCACGCCGGGACTGATCGACATCCACGCTCATCTCTACAACCGCCCGGGCTATCCGTTTCCGAAGCGCAATCAAAGTGTGCAGCCGGATTCGGTCTCGTTTCGGTCCGGAGTCACCACGATGGTCGACGCCGGGACTTCGGGGTGGCGCGACTTTCCCGACTTTCTGCGCGGCACCATCCAGCGATCGCAAACCCGTGTGCTCGCCTTCCTCAATATTGTCGCCGCCGGCATGGGGATGGGAAACGAGCACGATGCCCATCAACACGACGCCGATGCGGCTGCCAAAATGGCCCGCGAGCATTCCGATGTGATCGTCGGCTTCAAGACGGCTCACTACGAAGGGCCCGGTTGGGTCTCCATCGACAGCGTTCTCAAAGCCGGACGCCAGGTGAATCTTCCCGTGATGGTCGACTTCGGCAAGCTCATCGACGGCCGTAACATCCGGACACTCCTGTTGGACAAACTGCGTCCGGGCGACATCTACACACACTGTTACTCTGGTCTCCGCGGCGAGTTTGTCGATGGCAAGGTGAGCCCGGTGATGATCGAGGCACGGCGGCGCGGCATCATCATGGATGTCGGTCACGGAGGAGGTAGCTTTTTCTGGAACATCGCCCTGCCCATGGTCCAGCAGAAGTTCTATCCGGATTCGATTTCCACCGACATGCATTTTGGCAGTATCAACGGGGGGATGAAAGATATCCTCAACGTTGCCTCGAAGCTGCTTGTTCTCGGCGTGCCCTTCGACCAGGTTGTCCGCATGCTCACCGTCAATCCGGCCAATGAGATCCGCCGCCCGCAACTGGGCAATCTGGATGTGGGCGCAGAGGCGGACGTTGCCGTTCTCCGCATCGAACAGGGTCAGTTCGGATTCCTGGATTCGGCGGGGGCTCGCTATACGGGCCGCCAGCGCGTTACTTGCGAAATGACACTCCGCGCGGGCAAGGTTGTCTGGGATCTGAACGCACGCGCCGCTCTGGATTGGGCTCGGTTCGACTATACCCGCAGAAATAGGCCGTGATGTGATACGCTTCCCTTCCGTATGGCCAGGAAACTCGAAGAATTCAAGAAAGAGTTCCAGACTCTCGAGAATAAGGCGCTTGAGTACATCCGGACGCTGACGCAGTTCGAAACGTCAAATAACAACGCACGGGCATTCATTGCCGAGGGGGCCGAGGAACTGGCCCGCAGCGTGCAAATAATCAAAGATACCGGGTACAAGGGGAAGGAACTGAAGGATTTTCTTGGCGATCCGGGCGTCAAGAAGGCGGTGGCTGAGATCGATTCGATGGTCAAAGGGCGCGAAGCCGAGCTGGGGAAGATGCACCAGCTCAAGACGAAAGCCGTGGCAGTTCTCCAAGCATCGACTAAGTTGTCGACGGAGATGAGGAACGAGATTGCCAGCCGGAAGAAGCAACTGAGTACGAAGTTGGGCATCGGCAACAAGTCGCTCCCGGGTATGATTGCGGAGCTGGAAAAGCTGGCGAGGGCCCGCGATGACAAAGGCGCGTTCTCCGAGCTGCAAGATATGTTAAACGACCTGGACCAGCCTGGCGAATGGAAGACGAAGCGTAACGAGGCTATCCAGGATGCTCTGTCGAAAACGAAGGACGCCGCCATCAGTGACAATCAGCGAGCCCTGATGAAGCAGGCGCTCGATCAACGTCACCTGAATACGGTTCATGCCCGCGCCAAGAAGCTTTTCGGCGACTTTGCGGCCGCCGCCAAACTGGCCAAGGAGGCCAAGAAGGGGAACAAGGCGGCTGAGTTGAAGAAAGCGAAGGCGGATGCGTCAACGGCGGCGAAGAACCTGGTGACGACGGTGGAGCCGTTGGAGAAGGCGATCAAGGATCCGTTTATCTCAAAGCGGGTGAAGGATTCCTCCAGTGGCAGCAAGATCACTCAACTGGTGGGCGAGATGGTCTCGATGCGCGACACGGCGGTCAAGGAAGCGAAGGTTGTCGCGGCGCTCTGATTTGCCGCTATCGTAGTGAGGAGTGTCCTTCCCCCTCACAGTCACCAGCGTGGAAGCGGCCGCGGCCCGGCTGCGCGGCGCGGTTTACTTGTCGCCGTGCGAGCATTCGCGCGCGTTGTCGGAGATGACCGGTAACGAGATTTATCTGAAGCTGGAAAACCTGCAGATGACCGGTTCGTTCAAGGAGCGCGGCGCCTTGAACCGGCTGCTGACTCTCGACAAGGAACAGCGCGCCCGCGGCGTGATCGCGGCGTCGGCAGGGAATCACGCGCAGGGTGTCGCCTATCACGCGTCGCGGCTGGGCATCCGGGCGGAGATCGTGATGCCGCTGCACACGCCGCTGGTAAAAGTGCAGGCGACACGCCGGCACGGCGCCGAGGTGGTGCTGCACGGCCTCAACTACGACGAAGCCTGCGACCGGGCGCTCCAGGACGCCTCCGACAGGGGGTTGACCTTCGTCCACGCCTTTGACGACTGGGAAGTGATTGCGGGGCAGGGAACCATCGGCTTCGAAATACTGCACCAGCAGCCACGGATTGATGCGATCATCGCGCCCATCGGCGGAGGCGGGTTACTGGGCGGAATCGCCTGCGCGGTGAAAGAGACGAATCCGCGAGTTCGTGTCGTCGGGGTGCAGACCGTGCGATTGCCGTCGATGATGAAGGCGATGGAGGCGGGAGAACCCGTCACGGTGCCGGGCGCCACGACCATCGCCGATGGCATCGCGGTGCGGCGGGCGGGGGAACGCACGCTGCCCCTAATCCAGAAGTACGTCGACGAGATCGTGACCGTGGAGGAAGAAGAAATCGCCAGCGCGATTCTGATTCTGCTGGAGCGTGAGAAGACGCTGGCGGAAGGCGCGGGCGCCGCGGCGCTGGCCGCACTGCTGCATCACAAAGCAAATGTGACGGGCAAACGCGTCGCGGTGCTGGTGTGCGGCGGCAATATCGACGTGACGCTGTTGTCGCGGATCATCGAACGCGGGTTGGTGAAGGACGGGCGGCTGGTCCGGTTGCGCATCCACTTGCCGGACCATCCGGGCGCGCTGATGAAGCTGTGTACGGTGATCGCCGCGCAGAATGCCAACATCGTGGAGACCAACCACGACCGGGCCTACTACGGCGTGAATCTCGGCGATACGGTGATCGACATCACGATGGAAACGCGGGGTCTGGAGCACATCGAGGCCCTAACGACGGCACTGCGCGGCGCCGGCTACGCGCTCGAGCGCGTTATGTAGTGGGCTTTTCGGTAATGGCGGGGTCGCCGACGTCGAATTGCGGACCGTTCTCGTCCCACTCCTCGGCCTTGAAGATCCGGCCGGCGCCTTTGGCCCCGTCCAGTTCCTTAATCGTGAGTTCGACCTTGCTGCCCTTCACCCGGCCCCAGACGTGGTGATAGAAGCGGCCTTCTTTGAAGCCGTGACCCTGTTCGAGGGCGCGCTGCATGGTGCCGCCCGAGGAGCCGACTTCCATATAGGCGATTCCGTCACGCACGATCCGGACGAACTGGTGGCCGTGTCCGCTGATGATGTGTTGAACGCCATACTTCCTGGCGACCTGGTGGAGCGGAAACTCGCCCGATCCCAGTTTCAGCAGGGCGATCCAGTAGGGCTTATGAAAGAAGACGAACTTGGGATTCTTGTCCTTGTGCGCCGCCAGGTCTTTCTCGAGGAATTCGATCTGTTCGGCGGACAAGTCACTGGTGCGCGAATTGTCGAGAACGGTGAAGTGGGCGTCCTGGTAGTTGAAGGAGTAAAAACTCGGCCGGCCGGTCTCCTTTTCATATAAGGCCCGCGAGGTGTCGGAGAACACGTCATGATTGCCGGGGGTGAAATAGAGAGGATAGTGGGAGTAGCGCTGCCACAACGGCCGCAATTCCTGCCACTCGGTGGGCGCGGTGGCATCCTTGCCGCCCTGGATGGTGTCCCCGACGTTGATCACAAAATCGGGATGGAGCATGTCCACCTCGCGCCAGACCCGGCCGTAAATCTGGGGCTGGGCGCCACCCGTGCGGTCGCCGAGAATCGA
Source organism: Bryobacterales bacterium (assembly GCA_016789925.1). Taxonomy (GTDB): domain Bacteria; phylum Acidobacteriota; class Terriglobia; order Bryobacterales; family Bryobacteraceae; genus JADLDI01. The sequence goes on from JAEUQD010000818.1 coordinate 4,042, forward strand.
GAACCGGAAATCGTTCTTCGGCTCGGTGAGGGCGCGAGTGACAACCAAACCGCCGAAGAGAAAGACAACGAGGACGGCCGGCAACCAGGATGGGTACCATTTGCGGGTGGGGAGCGCGGACATGCAGACATTCTGACACAATCGCCTGCGATTTTTTGTCCGCCGCGCCCACTAGTCAAACTAGGTGGAAACCGTCGCTGCGCTGCTCGCCTTCGCCGACCGCTGGACCGGCTCGATTCTGGTGCCGGTCGCGCTCTGGATCCTGCTCAGCGCGGCCGACGATCTGGGGATCATGGCGATCTGGCTGCTGCGGCGGCCTCGTGTCAAACCTCCGCCGCCGGGCCAGCCGGAACGGCCGATCGCCATCTTCGTGCCGTGCTGGCACGAGGCGCCGGTCATCGCGCGGATGCTGGAACACAACTTCTCGGCCATCCGCTACCGGAACTACCACTGGTTTGTGGGGGCGTATCCGAACGATCCTGACACGCAGCGCGCGGTGGAGAGCGTTATCGCGAAGCATCCTAATGTCCATCTGGCGCTTTGCCCGCACGACGGTCCTACTTCCAAAGCCGATTGCCTCAATTGGGTTTTCCAGTGCATGCTGCTGTTCGAGCAGCAAAGCGGCGCACGGTTTGAGGTGATCCTCCAGCACGACGCCGAGGACCTCGTGCATCCGCAATCGCTCGAGTGGGTGAGCTTCTACAGCCAGTTCTTCGGGATGATCCAGACGCCGGTCCTGGCCCTTCCCACGCCGGTCCGCCAACTCACGCACGGTCTGTATTGCGACGACTTCGCCTATTCGCACCAGGTGGAACTGCCGGTGCGCTACCTCCTGGGCGGATTCATCCCGTCGGCGGGAGTCGGCACGGCGTATCGCCGGGATGCGCTGGAACAACTGGCGGCGGCCGAGTCCAACCGGGTCTTTGCTCCGGAATGCCTGACCGAAGACTATGAAAACGGATACCGGCTGCATCGGCTGGGGATCAAGCAGCTGTTTATCCCGCCGTCTTTCCTGGAAGGCAAGCCGCTGGCCACGCGGGAGTTCTTTCCGAAGCGATTTCATTCGGCGCTGCGTCAGCGCACGCGCTGGGTGACCGGCATCGTGTTCCAGGGCTGGCAACGGCACGGTTGGGGCAAAGGGTGGGACCGCTACTGGTTCTGGCGCGACCGGAAAGGACTTGTTGGAAATCCGATCAGCATGGCGGCGAATGCCCTGTTCGCCTATGGTGTTTGTAGCGGTTCACTTCATGTCCTTCTTCAAATCGAGGTGGCTGTGCCGGAGTTCGCTCCGCTGCTCGTGGTGGCGGGCTGTATCGGATCGCTGCAGATGGCCGCGCGGATGTACTGCTCGGGGCGCATCTATGGATGGCGGTTTGCGCTGGGCGTTCCGCTGCGCACGATTCCCGGCAATCTGCTCAACTCCCTGGCGACGGCCGGCGCCGCCAGGCGGTTCTTTGCCGCGCAGGCGAAGCGGGAGCCGCTTGTCTGGCTGAAGACGGAACACGCCTACCCTAACGTCATCGCACTTCAGCAACACAAGCGCCCGCTCGCCGATATTCTTCTTGCCGTGGGCTTTGCCACTCCGGAAATGATCGCCGAAGCGGAGCGGACAATCCGGCCCGGCGTCAGCATCGAGCAACATTTGGTCGATCTTGGAATGCTTTCCTCTGAAAATCTGTGCGAGGCC
>JAEUQD010000433.1 GCA_016789925.1 Bryobacterales bacterium
AGGCGCTGATGGAGCGTCTCGAGCCGCAAACCGGCTTTGATCAGAATCGCCGGCGCCAGCCCGTCCTCCTGCTCCAGGAGGCTCACCAGCAGGTGCTCGACGTCGATTTGCTGGTGGGAATGGCGCACGGCGAGGGTCTGCGCCTGTCGGACCGCTTCTTGCAGCTTTTCGGTAAACCGGTTGATGTCCATGGAGGATTCCTCTCTTTTTGACGATAAAAGTTTAGTGCATAATTGTCAAGTTATCTTCTTCTGATGTGCTCAGCTCTGGGACTCGTATTCTTCGCTACACTGAGGGTTCATCCTCCCATGCGTCCCTTCCTTCCTTTCCTCGCCCTCGCCCTCCTGGCCCTCCCTGGGCCAGCCGCCGCGAAACCCAAACGTGCTAAAAACGTCATCCTGTTCCTCGCCGACGCTGGCGGCATCGCCACCGTCAACGCCGCCAGTCTCCACGGCTACAACGCACCGCAGAAGCTCTTTCTCCAGTCGTGGGAGCACGTCGGCCTTTCCGATACGTCGCCGGTCGGCCGCTGGGTCTCCGACTCCGCCGCCGGCATGACGGCCATCGTCACCGGCCAGAAAACCCACAACGGCGTCATCAGCCAGGGTCCTGACACGGTCCGTGGCAAGAAGGACGGTACCCCGCTAAAGACGATCCTCGAATATGCCGAAGAGCACGGGCTTTCCACCGGCGTTCTCTCCAACGTCTCGATTGCCGATGCGACCCCCGCTGCCTGTTACTCCCAGTCCAACGATCGAGGTGCTTGGGGCCATATCTTCATGCAACTCTTTAAGCCGCGCTTCGGCGATGGCGTGGACATGCTCATGGGACCCGGGCGGAAGCGGATCTGGGAGTCAGCGGTCAAGGCCAACCTGGACATCGATGCCGCGGCGAAAGCGGCCAACCGCCCGGTGTACCAGAGCCTGTCGGAAGTCCCCGCCGACGCCGACCGCGCCCTGATGGTGACCGATGGCGACTTCGACCTCGCCGCCGCGGCCCGCCGCACTCTCCAGACCCTGAAGAAGAACCGCAAAGGCTTCTTCCTGATGATCGAGTCCGACGCTCACACGAACAACCTCGACGCCGGGCTCACGCGGCTGGTCAACTTCGACAAACTCATCCGCGAAATCGCCGGCACCGTGAATCTCGACGAGACTCTCCTGCTGTTCACCGCCGACCACTCCTTCGAACTGCGCCTCCATAACGGACGCCCCGAAGAGCCGATCCTGAAGGGCTGGGAAGAATGGAAGAAGGCCAACCCCACGGGCCGCGGCACGATCAACATTCCCGCCATTCGTGTGGATAACTCGCACACAGGAGAAGAAGTACTGGTCGCCGCCAAAGGCGCCGGCGCGGAGCGCGTGAAAGGCTACATGCCCAACACGCAGCTCTTCCACGTCATGCTCGAGGCCTGGCGCTGGAAGAAGTAACCGCGTCGCGGCAGGCCAGGCTCCCCCGGTGGAGCAAGCCACTCGTGCCTGCCGCGTCCAGGCTCATCTCGGTGCACGGCGGAACCCCGGACGCGCTTTGACCCAGTCTTCGGAATCGTCATCGAGAGGCCTGGTGTTACACCGGTGAGCAGTGAGCCCTGCCTTGTGACTAAGGCGACGACGGGATTCTACGTTACGGCTACGATTCGCCCTATCACGGCGACTATGCGATGTGCGGCAACATGTGGCCGACACGGGATGGCCTGCGACTGATCACGCGGTGTGGCAACGTCTTCCGCTCTGCGGATATTCAGGGTCAGGATATGGTGTACAACGGACGGCTCCCGAACGTGACTTCGCTTGTGAGCGCTGACCACGCACAAGGCATTGGCCGGATCTTAGTCCTGGCGGGCGAACGTGGGTCAGGCTTCGGTGATGTAGTAGCAGCCAGCGAATTGCGCATCTTTGAATACGAGTTCCTGAATCCAGTTCTAACCGGGTCGTTTTGGATCTTACCTGGGTCGTAGGGGGTCGCTGATCAGCCTGGTGGTCCCTCCCGCCATCTCGCGCACTCAGGGCCCGCCGCCGGGTGGAATACGGGGCGCGGGCTATTTCTCTTCGGCGACCGCCGGGTAGAGAATGCCGGCGATGACAGCTCCGACGATGGGGGCGATCCAGAAGAGCCATAACTGAGTGAGTGCCCAACCGCCGGCGATGATGGCGGGGCCGGTGGAACGAGCGGGGTTGACCGAGAGGTTGGTGACTGGGATTCCGATGAGGTGAATTAAGGTTAATCCGAGTCCAATCGCGATGGGGGCGAAGCCGGCTGGGGCGCGTTTGTCGGTGGCGCCGAGGATGATGAACAGGAAGAAGAAGGTGAGGACCACTTCCGCCACCAAGCAGGCCATCATCGAGTAACTGCCGGGCGAATGATCGGCGAATCCGTTGGCGGCGAATCCGCCGACCTCAAAGCCGGGTTTACCGCTGGCGATGACGTAGAGGACGCCCGCGGCGGCGATGGCGCCGAGGACTTGGGCGACGATGTAATGGAGAAGTTCGCCCGCGGGGAAGCGCTTGGCCGTGCAGAGTCCGACGCTGACGGCAGGGTTGAGGTGGCAACCGGAGATGTGGCCGATTGCATAAGCCATCGTCAGAACAGTGAGCCCAAAAGCGAGGGCTACGCCTGCGAAACCGATACCCAGAGCGGGAAACGCGGCGGCCAGGACTGCACTGCCGCATCCTCCGAAGACGAGCCAGAAGGTGCCGAGGAATTCAGCCGTGGCACGGCGGGAAAGACTCATAACGGTCTCCTTTGTAAAGGTGAACGATCTTACTCAGAGTAACGGTAGTTTCCGATTTTGCAAGCGAAAAATAACTAGGGTTCGGTCGGGACGTCCATGCGGATTTCCTTCATGAAGCGTCCGCGCATGTCGCCGAGCCACTGGTCGGCGTAACGCTTGTTGAGGTCGATGGTGGCGACTGCGGTGGTTCCGTTCTGGCGGGCGAGGGAAAGGATCTCGCCGTCGGGGTCCATGACATAGGTGGGGTAGTTGTAGCCGGAGGAGGCGATAAAGACGCGGTTCTCGATGGCGCGAGCCTTGCCGAGTGTCTCGTTGCCGCCCCAGATGGGGACCAGGAGGAGTTCGGCTCCGCGGCGGGCGAGGGCGCGGGCGGGGTCGGCATACTGGATGTCCCAACAGATCATGACGCCGACTTTGCCGAAGTCGGTATTGAAGACGGGATATTCGTTGCCGGGGGTGAGGCCGCCTTCGATTTCCTCGCGGGGGAGATACACCTTGCGGTACTTGCCGACGAGTTGGCCTTTGCGGTCGAGAAAGATGGCGGTGTTATAAAGGGCGTGGCCTTCGCGCTCGTAGATGCCGGCGACGATGTAAGCGTTCTTACGCTTGGCCATTTCACCGAGGCTGAGAGTGGTGGGTCCGGGGATGGTTTCGGCGACATCGGAGGGTTTCTTGCCGGTGCTGACGACGGTGATGCCTTCGGGGAGGAGAATCACATCGGTACCGGCGGCGACCTGGGAATCGACGAGGTCGAGGAACTTGCGGACGCTTCCGGCGGCGTCGTCAGAGCGTGTGGGGCGAAGGTTGACGGCGGCGACGGTGACCTTGCGGACGCTGGGGGGGGCCAGTTCCTCGAGGGCGATGTCGTCCCAATAGACAGTGCCCTGCGGGGCGTTCTGGAGATAGAGCTGGAGTTTGGCGGCGGTGGCGTTCGCGGGGGCGGGCGCTTCGAGTTCGATGCGCTTCCAACCGTCGTTGGCAGGTGTCAGCTTCCAGGCGTAGTCTGGCTGGCCGGCGCGTTTGTTCGGGGCGCTTTGCCAGTCGACGCGGGCGAGGACCTGGAGGCCTTCGTGGGTGACGCCGGTTGCCCGGTAGTGGGCCGTGAGGCGATACCATTTACCGGGAGTGACGGGAATGGATCGCTCCCAACCACCGTAGGCGGCCGAGTTGGAGTTACCCGAGACGGCGAGTGCGCCGGCTTCGCCGCGGCTGACGACCGTTTCGAGATAAGTGCGCGGGGCGATCTCGGGGCGGTGGGCCCAGGTGGTCCAGCCATCGGTGTTGGAGAATCCGGATTGCTGCCAGACCGGCGCCGCCTGTACCAAGGAAAGGGAAACGAGTATCCAGACAAGCCGCTTCATAGACATAAGAATACACTTACTGCCGGAAAGCGAGGACGCGGAGGCGGCAGTAGTCGACGATCCAGACGCCGTCACGGAGGAGCGTATGGGCGGCGCGGGCTTCGACGAGGCGGAGGAATTGCTCGCGGGAGTCTTCGGATAGCTCTCTGGTAAAGGCGTCGCCAAACATGGCAAACCAGCGGGCGAGTGCGCCGGCTCCCCCGTCGAGGGGAGTCGGGCGAGGAAAGAGCATGGCCTGGCGAACGGTGAGGCCCGCGCCTTCGAGTTTGGAGCAGTAAGCACCGACGGAGGGAAAATACCAGGGATTGAGGTGGGGGGGATTCTTGACTCCCATTTCGCCGAGAGCCTGGTAGACCACTTCGAGCAGAGAGGCGATATTGCCCTGGCCACCCAATTCGACGACGAGCCTGCCGCCGGGTTTGAGAGCGGCGGCCATGGCGCGGGCGGCGGTATCCGCCTCGCGGACCCAGTGGAGAGCGGCATTGGAGTAGACGGCGTCAAACTCCCGGGAATAGGTCATGGTACGGACGTCGCCCGTGATGAACTCGAGGCCGGGGTAATTGCGGCGAGCCTGATCAATCATGGCATCGGACGCGTCCAACCCGATGACTTTGGCGCCTGCTTCGGCGACGCCGGCGGCCAGTTGTCCGGTACCACAGCCGACATCGAGGATCCGCTCACCGGGGCGAGGGTCCAGCCACTCGAGGACGCCGCGGCCGTGTTCCCAGACAAAAGCGTGATTTGCCTGGTAGAGGAGAGGGTTCCACATGGCGCTACATGCTCATGTCGGGCGAGTCCGGCTGTGAAGCATCCTTTCTGGAGAACCAGGGATAGAGCACGGGAAGAATGAAGAGGGTGAGCAGGGTGGAGGTTATGAGGCCGCCGATGACGACGGTGGCCAGGGGGCGTTGGACTTCGGCGCCAGAGGATTGGGAAACGGCCATCGGGATAAAGCCGAGGCTGGCGACGAGGGCGGTCATGAGGACCGGACGCAAACGCTGGCCAGCGCCTTCGACCACGGCGAGGGACATGGGCATGCCGGTTTCGCGGAGGCGGTTGATGGCGCTGACGAGAACGATGCCGTTCAAGACGGCGACGCCGAACAGAGCGATAAAGCCGATGGAGGCGGAGAGGTTGAGGTTGAGTTGGCGCGCCCAGAGTGCGGCGATGCCGCCGACGAGGGCAAACGGGACGTTGAGGATGATGAGGAATGCCTGGGGCACCGAGTCGAAGGTAGCAAACAGGATACCGAAGATGATGAGGAAGGTAATGGGGATGACCAGGAGGAGGCGCTCGGTGGCGCGCTTCTGGTTTTCGAACTGGCCGCCGTAGTCGATCCAATAGCCGGGGGGCAGGTGAAGTTCGCGGGTGAGACGCTCCTGGACGTCGGCGACGAAACTGCCGAGGTCGCGGCCGCGGACGTTGGACTGGACGACGATGCGGCGCTGGCCGGATTCGCGATTGACGGCTTCGGGTCCACGTTTGACGGAGACCTTGGCGACCTGGCCGAGGGGGACGGATTCGCCGCCGGGGGCGGTGAGCAGGAGCTGGCGAATGCGGTCGATATCCTCGCGGAACGAGTCGGGGAGGCGGAGGACGACATCGAAACGGCGCTGGCCTTCGATGAGGGTGGACACCTGAGTACCGCTGACGACGACTTCGACCACGTCTCGGACGTCAGAAATATTGAGGCCGTAGCGGGCGAGGGCGGCGCGGTCGGCTTCGATGGTGAGTTCGGCGACCCCGGAGAGGATCTCCATCTGAACGTCAGCAGAGCCTTTGACTCCGGAGAGGATGCGAAGGGCGCGCTCACCCTGCTGTTCGAGAATGCGGGGGTCCTCGCCAAAGATCTTGACGGCGAGGTCGGCCTTGACGCCGGAGACAGTCTCGTCCAGGCGCATGGCCATCGGCTGGGTGAAGTTGAAGGCGACCCCCGGGATGGGCTGGAGCGCCTTATCGAGAGCATCGATCAACTCGGGCTTAGTTTTGAATCGCCATTGCTCGTGGGGTGTGAGGATGAGGTAGACGTCGGCTTCGTAGATACCCATGGCTTCGGTGGCGAGGTCGGGCCGGCCGAGCTTGGAGACTACATTTTTCACTTCGGGGAAGTCGTGGACGACCTTTTCAATTTCGGTGGAAATATTGACCGACTCGGGAAGGGAAATGCCGGGGAGTTTCTTGGTCTGAATGAGGATGGAACCTTCGTCGAGCTTGGGCATAAACTCAGTGCCGATGAACCAGACAGAGCCGATGGCCACGGAGACGAGCACCAGGGCGGTGGTGAGGGTAATGATCTGGTGTTTGATGACGAGGCCGAGGGTACGGAGGTAGGCGGTGCGGAGAACCTCGAACCAGTGTTCGCGATGTTCCTTCAACTGCTTTCTGAGCAGGACGCCGGCGGCGGTGGGGACAACCAGGAGGGCGAGAAACAGAGAACCGAGGAGGGCGGAGCAGACGGTGACGGCCATGGGGCGAAACATACGGCCCTCGAGGCCCTCGAGGAGGAAGATGGGCAGGTAGACGGCGATGATGATGGCGACGCCGAAGAGGATGGGGCGGGCGACTTCGTGGGCGGCCTCGCGAATCCGTTCCTGGGGATTGAACGCTTCGTCGTAACTGGGGAGCTGGAGGCGGCGAATGGCGTTTTCCATCATGACGACGGCGCCGTCGACGATCATGCCGAAGTCGATTGCACCGAGGGACATGAGGTTGGCGGAAACGCCAAAGACGCGCATGCCAACGAAGCCAATCAGCATCGAGAAGGGAATGACGGCGGCGACAAGGATCGCGGCGCGGATGTTGCCCAGGAAAAGAAGGAGGATGAGAATGACCAGGCCGCCGCCTTCGAGGAGATTCCTGCGGACAGTGCTGATGGTGGCCTGGATGACTTCGGACTGATCGTAGAAGGGGACGAGTTTGACGCCCTCGGGGAGGCGGAGCGTGGCGAGGCGCTCTTTAATGCGTTCAATGACCCGCATGCCGTTTTCGCCCTTGAGCATGATGGCCATGCCGGAGACGGTTTCGCCCTTGCCATCGCGAGTGACCGCGCCCTGGCGGGGGAGGGGGCCGAGGCGGACACGCGCGACGTCGCGGAGAAGGACAGGCGTGCCCTGGCGCGCGAGCAGAACAATCCGCTCGATGTCGGCGAGGTCGCGGACACGGCCCAGGCCTCGTACGTTGTACTGCTCGGAGCCATGTTCGATGAAGCCGCCCCCGAAGTTTTCGTTGTTGTCGCGGACGCGTTCGAAGACCTGGCGGAGGCTGAGGTTGTAGCGGCGGAGGGCGGCGGGTTCGACGACGATCTGATACTGCCGGGTTTCGCCACCCCAAGTGTTGACTTCGTTAATACCGCGGATGGTGCGCAACTGGTTCTTGATAGTCCATTCGTGGAGGGTCTTCATCTCCATGGCCGAGAGAGGACCATCGAGGGTGTATTGGTAGACCTCACCGAAGGCAGTGGCGACGGGGCCGAGTTGCGGTTTGACGTTTTCGGGGATTCGGCTGCGGACTTCCTGAAGGCGTTCGTTAACCAACTGGCGGGCCAGGTAGGTGTTGACGTCATCGTCGAAGATGACGGTGACCATCGAGAGGCCGAGCTTGGACACCGAGCGATTCCCTTCGGTGCGGGGCAAGCCCATGAGGGCGGTTTCAATCGGGTAAGTGACCAGGGCTTCGACTTCCGAAGGCCCCATGGCGGGGCACTCAGTGATGACGGTGACCTGGTTGTTGGTGAGGTCGGGGAAGGCGTCGATAGGAATCTGGGAGAGGGAATACAGACCGGCCGTGATGATGCCTGCCAAACCGACCAACACCGCCCAGCGGTGCTTCAAGTGGAAGTCGATCAACTGGCTGAGCATTACTCCTCGGTAAGCGAACTCTTCAGCAGTTGCGACTTGAGAATGAAAGCGCCCTTTTCGACGACTGCGTCGCCGGCTTGCAGCGCGCTCCGCACTTCGACCATGCCGTTGGCGGAGCGGCCTGTTTCGATCGCGATGGGTTCAAATTCGGTGGGCCCGCGGCGGACAAAGACGGTGGCGTTCCCCTTGACTTCCTGAATGGCATGCTCAGGGACATAGAGCGCAGAGCGTGTACCCGGGAGTTCGAGTTCGGCGTCGGCGTACATTTCCGGCTTGAGGAGACCGCGGGGATTGGTGAGATCGATGCGGGCCTGGATGGTTCGGGTGGCGGCGTCCAACTGTTCGTCGAGCCTGGTGATGCGTCCGCGGAAGACCGTACCGGGATGAGCCTGGACAGTGACTTTGACGGGCATGTTGATCTTGAGGCGGGAAAGATGCTCTTCGGGAACCGCGGCCATCATCCAGAGCGCACCGAGGTTGCTGATGGTAAACATCTCGGTGCCAGGCTGGACGACGGTGCCGGACGTAACATGGCGTTGAATGATAATGCCGGCGGCAGGGGCTTTGGAGGGGATGAGGTCTTCATCGCCGTCGTGCTTGCCGGGTTCGTGGTGCTCGGGTTCTTCGAGCTTGACGCCAAGGAAGTCGACCAAGTGGGTCCGGGTGCGATCGACTTCGATTTCGGCTTGGGCGACGGCGGCCTGCATGTTCTTTAGTTCGTTTTCGGCGTGCTCCAACTGTTCGAGGGAAGCGGCCTTGAGGTCGTAGAGGCGCCTGGCGCGGTCACGGACACGGCGAGCCTGAATTTCGTTGCCTCGGGTGCGGGAGGCCTCGGATTGGGCGCGTTCATAGAGGGCGCGACCTTCATGCACGTCGTGGGAATGCATGAGGGCCAGGACCTGGCCTTCGGTGACGATGTCGCCGGCATTCACGTTGACCTTGAGGATGCGGCCTTCGGTGATCGCGCCCACACGCCAAGTCTGATTTTCGTTGAGGGTGATGCGGCCGGTGACATGAATCGCTTCGGCGACGTTGCCAACGGTGACCGGGACGGTGACGACGCCCGACTGTTTCTGGGCAGCCTCGCTGAGGGTGACATGGGCTTCGGGGGCAGGCTTGGCGGTGGTTTGGGGCTGCGCCTCGGCCTGAACGGTTTCGGCTTTTCTGGTTCCACATCCAGCCGCCAGCAGCAGCAAGGCGGCGATTACCGCTTTCATGGTTCTACTCCCATTGTGATGGCGACATTGGCCAGAGTAATGCGCAGATCTGTGAGGGCGCGGGCATACGAGATCTGCGCTTCGGTGCGGACACGTTGCGCGTCCAGCAGGCGAAGCAGGTCGGACCCTCCTTCGCGATAGGCGGCCTCGGCAATGCGATAGGTTTCTTCCGCGCGGTCGAGCAGCGGTTGATAGAAGTTGAGGATTTCGCGGCGACGGATTTCAAATTCCGTGCGGACGGCCTGGACCTCGGCGCGGATGAGGGCTTCGGTGGCGGCGAGAGCGGATTCGGAGATGCGGATGTCGGCGGTGGCGGATTCGATGTTGCCCTGGTTGCGGTTGGAAAAGGGGAGGTCGACCTGAAAGCCGCCGAGCACGGTGTTGAAACCGACAGTGCGTTTGTAGCCGAACAGCAACTCGACATTGGGCTTAGCGTTAGCGTGCTGGAGGCGGAGGGCGGACTGAGTGACGGCAAGGGCGGCACGAGCGATTTTGGTTTCGGTGCGAGCTTCAACAGCCTCGCGGGGGTCCAGAGTGGGGGATTCGTTAAGAGCGCCTTGAATGGAATCGGTGAGGCGAAGGGCAGGGAACTCCGTGCGGCCCATCTCGCGCAGCAGGTTGATTTTGGCCCGCTCGGAGTCGAGCATTGCCTGGTTGGCGCCGATGGCAAGGCGCTGTGCTTCGAGGCGGACGCGAATGAGGTCAGCCTCAGCCATTGCGCCTTCCCGGACCCGAATCTCGTGATATTCGACGATGCGGTTGAAGGTATCTCGGTTCTCAGAGAGGAGTTGATGGGTTCGGGCGGCTCCGGCAGCCTGCCAGTAGGCGACGGAGACCCGGCCGGCGATCTGACGTCTCAGGAGTTGCTGCTCCAATTCGGCGCGGCGGACGACTTCGTCGGCGGTTTCGACACGACGCTGCCGCTTGCCGTAGGTTTCGAAGGTCTTCTGGAGATAGGCGAAGTTGTCGGCATCACGTCCGAAGACAAAACTCGGATGGCCATGGGGGCGCGGGTTTTCGGTCTGAAGGATCAGTCTGGGATTGGGGGAGAGGGAGGCCTGGGTACGAGCGCCCTTGGCAAAAGCGGTTCTGCTCTCCGCGCCGGAGAGCAGCGGATGGGCTCGAAGCGCCTGATCTACCGCCTCGCGGAGGGAAATATCTGTTTGGCCGACCGCGGCCACCGTCAGGAGGAGCAGCAGGCCGCCAACTTTTCGCATCAGCTAAAGTCCCAATCCTCCATCTTAGAGGGATCCATTTCCGGAGGCAAAGGTTACTTGTATCCTAAATAGATGGAAATCCCTCTATATCAGGTGGATGCGTTCAGCGCGCGGCAATTTGGGGGGAACCCGGCGGCAGTGTGTCCGTTGGAGTTCTGGCTTCCGGCACAGGTGATGCAGGCGATCGCGGCGGAGAACAACCTGGCGGAGACGGCGTTCCTGGTGCGCGAGGGGGAGCGGTGGGGGTTGCGCTGGTTCACACCGGAGATCGAGGTGGATCTGTGTGGACACGCGACGCTGGCCAGCGCGTACGTCCTGTTCCAGTATTTGGGTGCGCTGGGAGAGCGTGTCGCGTTTGACACGCGGTCGGGAGAGGTGACGGTGTCGCGGCAGGGGGACCGGCTGTGCCTGAATTTCCCGAGTTTGCCGGCGCAGCGTGTGGATCCGCACCCGCGGCTGATTGAAGGGTTGGGGACGCAGCCGCTGGAGATTCTGGCGGTGAAAGACTTCTACCTCGTGGTGTATGCGGCGGAAGACGATGTACGGACGCTCCAGCCGAATTTCGATGTTCTGCGGTTGATGGACCGCTTTGGGATTATTACGACGGCGCGGGGGAGGGAAGTGGATTTCGTGTCGCGATTCTTCGCGCCGGCGGCGGGGATTCCGGAAGATCCGGTGACGGGGTCGGCGCACTGCACGCTGACGCCATATTGGGCGCAGCGGCTGGGGAAGAAGTCGATGTACGCGCAACAGGTTTCTGAGCGGGGCGGCGAACTTTGGGTGGAGGAGGCGGCGGACCGCATCCTGATCGCGGGCCATGTGGCGCCCTACCTGCGCGGGACGATCACACTGGAGGGCTATTAGCCTTTCAGGTCGGCGAAAGCGGCTTCGATTTCGGCTTTCGCGGCGGCGGTGAGAGGCCGGAGCGGAAGGCGGCAAGGTCCGCCGTAGTAGCCGTTGAGGTCCATGGCGTACTTGAGGCCGGGAATCCCGTACTTGGTAGTGACGAGATGGGCGGGGTGTCCGATGCGGTGCTGCCAGTCCATGGCGGCGTCGAATTCGCGGGTGCGGTGGGCCTCCCAGATCGTGATGCAGGCGTAGGGTGCGGCGTTGGCAAAGGCGAGGACCGCGCCGACGGCGCCGACCTGGAGCGAGGGGGCGAGCGTGGGAGCGGAGCCTACGAGAACTTGAAAACCCTTCTTCACTTCGCGGAGCATGCGGAGGACCTTCTCCATGTTTCCGGAGCTCTCCTTGATGGCGATGATGTTGGGGTGCTCAGAAAGGCGGGCGACGGCTTCGGGGGCGATGTCGACGCCGGTGGCCTGGGGCCAGTTGTAGATCATGAGGGGGATCTTGGACTGGTCGGCGACAGAGGAGAAGTAGAGGTGCTGGGCGTCGGGGTTGTTGAGGAGGTTCTTGTAGTAGTGGGGGGTGCGGACCATGGCTGCTTTGTAGCCGAGTTCCGCGGCTTTGTTGGTGAGCCAGACGGTTTCGCGAACGCTTTCCACACCGGTACCGGCGAGAAGGAGGCGGTTGGGGGCGGTGTATTCGGCGACCATGCCCCAGAGTGCGATCTTCTCTTCGGTGGTGAGATAGACGCTTTCACCGGTAGACCCGCAGACGACGTAGCCGGAGAGGTTGACGAGATTCCACTTTTCGACGTTGTGCCGGACCTTGGATTTGTAGATGTCGCCGTTGTGGTCGAAGGGGGTGGCGATGGGCGGCATGATGCCTTGCAACTTCAGCATGGAGAGACTC
>JAEUQD010000823.1 GCA_016789925.1 Bryobacterales bacterium
CAAGCCGCGAGAAACGAACTGAATGCGTTCATCAACCAGGTGGAAGCGCAGCGCGGGAAGAAATTGCCCCTGGCGGTCGCGGACCTTCTCATCCAACAGGCGAGGAATGCGCTGACGGCGATTTCATTGTGACAGCGGCGACGCAGTATCGGCTTCTGCGATTGATGCGTGTGCAAGTGCAGTCAAACTTCAGGACGATATAGTAGTAGCTTCCATGGCGCCGCGCCAACAGCCGCCGGAATCGATACAGGATGCTCTTTCGGATGCGTTCGACTTACAGTCCCTCGAGCGGATGGTCCGGTACGGACTTGGTCGCGACCTCGAGGACTATGCCACTGGCAACAAGCAGCACGTCATCTTCAAGCTGATCACGGCAGCCCAGCGCGAGGGCTTTCTCGAGGAGTTAGTGATAGCCGCGCGCAAGGCCAATCCCGGCAACGAGAAGCTGCAAGCGCTGAGGCTTGTCCGCCGCAAAGCACCGCCGGATAACGCCGCCCTCGCCGACCGGACCAAACTGCCGCCGGTGTGCCCGCTGCCCGAGCGGCGCCGCATGCCGTTCCGCCCGCTCGGGGAGAAGTTCATCGGGAGGGTGGACGCCTTCTGGAAACTGCACGATTCGTTGTTTCGCGACAACACCACCGTTCTGGGCGGCGATGTCGTCGTGGTGGGTACGGGCGGGTTGGGCAAAACCCAACTGGCCATCGAATATGCGCACCGGTTCGGATCGGTCTATACCGGCGGTGTGTTTTGGGTGGACTCAGATCAGGGCTTGTCCACACTCATCGCGCAGGTGACCGCGGCCGCTGGCGTAGCCATCGATACCAAGGCGGACGAGGCGCGGCAGTTGGAACAGTTATGGCGTGAGTTGGACGGGCTCGACGGCCCGTGCTTGCTGATGCTCGACAACTTCCCGGAGGGCGAACCACTCCAGCCGTATCTGCCGGTGAGCGGGCGGGTGCATACGCTGATCACCACACGACGGCAGGACCTCGACTATCCTTCGGTGCGCCTGGACGTGCTCTCCACCGAGGAGGGGATCCGGCTCTTGGATTCCGGCGCCCGAAAGTTCGGCACACTCGGCGCGCGGCTGGTCGAGCGTCTCGGTGGGCTGCCACTCGCCCTCGAACTGGCCAAAGGGTATCTCAACTACCGCAAGTCACTTACCATGGACGCGCTGCTCGAAGAGATGGACGCCGGCGGCGACGTGGGACTGTTGCAGGAGTTTGCCCAACAATACCGCGACCATCTTCCGACGCGCCACGAAACGGACATCGCGGCGACGTTCCAGATGAGTTGGGACATCGCGCCCGAGATGGGAAAGCACGTTCTCCGCGTGATGGGCGAACTGGCGCCGGTGGCCGTGCCGCGGGCGCTGCTGCGGCAAACTCTCAACCTCGCGGAAGGCAAGGGAATTCGCGATGAACTGGGCAACGCGCTCGACGAACTGGCCAGGCTCTCGCTGGTCGAGTTCGATCCCGACGGGAATCCGATCGCCCACCGGCTGATTCTCGCCTTCGCCCGGCACCGCAACATCACCGACGCCGCGTCGCCTTTCCACCAGTGCCTGGAAGCGGTCCAGGCACAGATGCAACGGGCATCCCTGGATGCCGATGCGCGCACGCTCCGGGAACTGGAACCCTTGGTTCCGCACGCGGAGCACCTGCTTGCCGGGAGCGCGATTCCTCCGACGGAGTTTTCTCTTCTGGCGAGCCGTCTGGGAACCCATTACAGCGCGCAGGGCCGGTACCGGGATGCCCGGCGGGCGAAGGCCGCGGCACTGGCCTCGGATGAGAAGACCTGCCAGCCCGGACACCCCGATATCGCTCGCGGCCAGTCAAACCTGGCGCTGGTGCTGCAGGAACTGGGCGAGTTGGAAGCCGCGCGCGACCTGCTGCGAAAAGCGTTGGCCTCCGATGAGCGGAGTTACCCGCCCGGTCACCCCGCCATCGCCCGCAGACAGTCGAATCTCGCGCTGGTGTTGAGGGATCTGGGGGAGTTGGAAGGCGCGCGCGAACTGCTCGAAAAGGCGCTGGCCTCCGATGAACGGAGTTACCCGCCCGGTCACTCCTCGATCGCTGTCCGTCAGTCGAACCTGGCGACGGTGCTGAAGGCGCTGGGAGAGTTGGAAGGCGCGCGGGACCTGCTCGGAAAGGCGCTGGCCTCCGATGAACGGAGCTACCCCCCCGGTCACCCCGCCATCGCGATTCGCCGGTCGAATCTCGCGACGGTGCTGAAGGATTTGGGGGAGTTGGAAGGCGCGCGCGAACTGCTCGAAAAGGCGCTGGCCTCCACTGTGCAGACCTACCCGCCCGGTCATCCCGCCATTGCCCGCGACCAGTCGAACCTGGCGCTGGTGCTGAAGGGGTTGGGGGAGTTGGAAGCCGCGCGCGGACTGCTCGAAAAGGCACTGGCCTCCGATGAGCGGACCTACCCGCCCGGTCACCCCGCCATCGCCCGCAGACAGTCGAATCTGGCGATGGTCCTGAAGGACCTGGGGGAGTTGGAGGCCGCCCGCGACCTGCTGCAAGAGGCCTACGAAGCACTCCTGAGCGGCTACGGGCCCGACTTTCCGCTCACCAGGACAGTGAAGGGCAATCTCGATAGCTTGCGTGACAGTTGAACGCCGGGCGCCCCAAACTATTCGTTCGTCTTTTCGATCAAAGGCCGCAAACAAATGGCGTTCTTTGCGTCTTTGCGTCTTAGCGAGAGGCCAGGACTAACCTGCTGCGAACGATGCACCGTCGGCAGACAACCCCGCCAAGCCT
>JAEUQD010000832.1 GCA_016789925.1 Bryobacterales bacterium
GCTTCTGCTCGATCTGTTCCTTGCGCACGAGCAACTGCCGCTTGGCCGGGTCTGCCGCCGCCCGCTGTACCGAGCCCAGGCGAAGCAGCGGGAATCGCGACGCCAGCAGGCCGTGCCCGTTCTCGTTCGAGGGCGCGCGAACGCCACTGCCCTTCCCCGTATCCTCCAACATCGCGTGCTCTGTGGCCAGGCGCTTCTGCGTCTCATAGAACGACACAGTCTTCTGATCGGCAAACCGGTAGGCTTCCAGCGCGGTCACTGTCTCGTTCTTGTCCGTGTCGGCCGCCGGGTCGCGCAATGCCTCCACCCAATAGCGGGCGAACACCGTGGCGTTCTTTTCGTTGCCCGTCTTCGTGGCTGCGATCACCGCCCGGTTAGGTTTCTGCATCGCCTGGATCGAGCCGCCGCTGGCGCTCGTCGTGTTCACAATCAACTGCCGCTGCGCCGGAACGCTGTCGCACATCGCCGCCAGTTCCACCGCCGTCACATCCGGACCTCTGACGTTGAACTTGTACTCCACCCCGTCGAACGTACCGTGGCCGATCAGCATCACCACCAGCGCGTCTTCGGGCTTGGCGCTCCTCGCCACCGCCGCCATCGTCTCCTGCAACCGTGCCTTCGTCGCCTGGTCGCCCTGCAGCGTGTGGACCTGCACATCGCCGCCCGAACCCTTCAGGACCTTGTCGATTTCCTTCGCCAACGAATTGAACCGCTGTTCATAGTCCGGCTCGCCGCCCAGGCCCGCTACCGTCACATAGTGAACGCCCGCCTGCGCCGCCAGCGCACCCGCGAGCAAGAAGCGAAGCAATCTCATACAACACCCCACTTGCGCCGCAGCAGCCACTCGGCGCCGCGCAAAATCAGCAGCAACAGAAAGACTACCGGCAGGTTCCAAAGGTCGCGCGTTTCCCGCACGCTGATGCCGGCATCCGAGTAACTGATTTCCTCGGGTAACTTCGGCAAATCCTTCGCGGTCCAGTACCGGCCGCCCGTCTGTGTCGCCAGTTTCTCCAGCAAGTCGCGATTCTGCGTCGTGTGGAAACTCTCGGCCACCCCGTCCTGCCGCTGAAAAGTAACTACATCCCGGCCCGCTTCCTGCTCTCCGCGCAGCGCCGTAACTTCGGTTAGATACTGTCCGGCTTTGTCGGCGTTGAAGTCCGCTGTGTAGATTCCCGGATTCGTCGCGTCGGGCGTCATCGCGACCGTGCCGCCCGCTCCCCCTGGACCCAGAATGCGCGCCTGCACCGCCACATCCGCCGATGGCAGATAACTCTTATCCCGAACCTCGGCGGTGATCTTCACGCGCCCTTCGTCCAGCAGCGTGCTCTTCGACAGCGTCGTCGATACCTGGCCCGGCGTGTCGTTCACCAGCCAGCGCAGCAACTGCTGCCAGAACACCTCGTGCGTCATGTCTTCCAGCGGCTGGCTCATCTGCCAGCGCCAGGTGCTGCCCGCCAGCACCGCCGTCCGCCCGCGTCCGTAGTTCTGCGTCACCAGAAACGGCAACTGCCCACGGCTGCCCGGATTCATCTCCGCCAGCACGGCGGCGCCCGGTTTCGGCGTACCTATTTCCTGGAAGTCCGCCAGGTAGGGCAGCTTCTTCCAGCGGTCGGCGTTCTTCGCGGGATCTTCGTCCAGACGGCAGATCAGGCTATCGAGTCCGGCCGGCGTCAGCGACACGGTGGCGGGGTCGCGATGGAATGTCCCCTTCCGGTTGGGCAGTGAAACCGGCAGAATCTCTGCCAGCCCCGACGTCGCGTATCCTCCTTCGGAGAGGCCAGCCCGTGAGCCCAGCATCAACAACCCGCCTCCGCGCCGGTCCACGAACTGCTTGATGAGTTCCTGCTGCGACACCGTGAACGAGCCCAACTCCACGCTGCCCAGAACCAAACCCTGGTAGCTGAACAGATCCTCCACCTTGGCCGGAAACCCGTCTTCCAGTTCCTTGGCGTCGCCGATGCCCTGGCGGAAAATCTTGTTCTGCGTCGTGCGCAGAACGCTGACCACCTGAACGGCCTTATCGTCTTCCAACGCGCGCCGGATAAACTTGTACTCCCAACGCGGCTCGCCTTCAAAATAGAGAATCCGCGGCCGTGCCGGGTCGACGTTCACCATGCGCGTTGTCGCATTGTTCTTGGCGTTCTCTTCCCCCTCCAGCCCTTCGGCGGAGATCTGGAGCGCTTTGGCGCCCGCCTTGCCGACATTGAAAAGAACCGCTTCGGTCTGCACATTCTCTTCCTTGCCGAGCGTCACCTCGCGCGAGGCAACCACTTTGCCGGATTCGCGCACGGTCAGGCGCACGCGCCGCCCGGCATATCCGGTTTGCCGCACGCTCACATAGGCCGCGACCCGCGATTCCGGCAGTGCCCGTGGCGGCACCTGCACGTCGGTCACTTCGAGGTCCTTCTCCACCTTCTCCCGGCCGAAGCCCACCGTGTGAACGGGAATTCGCCGGTTGCGCAGTTCGCTGATCGCCGCGTAGTCGATGCCGCCCGCATTGTCCGACCCGTCGGAGAGCAGAACTACCGCTCCCAGCGGCAAGCCCGTCGATTCGAACACCACCTGTTTGAGACCCTCACTCAAATGAGTGGACGAGGATTCGGCGGCCAGTTTGTCCACGTTCGGAATCCGTTCAGCGATATCGCCCAAACGGTACAACCGCGTCTGGAAGCGCTTCTGCAGGTCCGTCAGCACGCCGCCCTTCAAGAGCGACTTGGCGTGTTCCAGGCGCTGCTGTCCCTGGTCCGAGGCAGCCATACTGGTCGAATTATCGACAACCACGGCGACGACGTTCTGTTGCGGTTTCAGTGTCGAAACCAACACCGCCGGTTGCCACAACAGAATCAGAATCACCGCGAGCATCGTGCTCTGAAGTGCCCAAATCAGCGCTGGACGCCATCCCGCCACGCCCGCCGCCGCGGCCCGCCGCAGCCGGTTGCGCAATACCCACGCCAACACCCCGGCCCCCAACAAAATCAGCAGGATGAGCAGCCACTTCGGGGCGGTCCCCAACAAGACAAACTCCCCCTTCGCAAACACTGAGCGGGGATAGCGAAAGAGGAACTCAAACATGATTAGCGGAAATTACCTTCTCCTCAAACCGGCCGGCACGCCCCAAACTCCGGGCGTCAATGCGTCATGGCATAGATGATGTAGTTTACGCCTACCCGGTAGGCGAGCGACGCATAGTGCTCAGGATACTGCGGATGATCTGCCCATTCCCACGCGTCGCCGAGATCCATGTTGTGGCAGATGCCCAGCATGACTCGTCCTTTATCGTCGAAAATTCCACGCCACCGGGCTTCAATTCCATCGTTCTCGTAAACGCGGCCGGTAAAGAACATCTGAATCCCAGGCACCTGCTGCCGCTGGCTTAGATCGTACAGAACGTGGAAGATCTCTTCTTTGTTCTCCAACTCGACCACCGGACGGTCCGGAAACGTGCGCTCCACGCTCTCCATAAAGACGCCCCACTCGAACGTGCCGTGGAAATCGTCGGTCATCACAAAGCCGCCCTTCAACAGGTATTCGCGCAGGCGTTTGCTTTGCCGTTCGTTCAGATCCCAGCGCCCCACCTCGGTCGCATAAATCCAGGGAAAGTTATAAACATCGTCGGTGTCGAGGTTCACCACCTCTTCCACCGAACGGGAATGAATGCGGGTGAGCCGGCGGACTCCTTGCAGAAACTGGCGGTCCGCCTTGGGATAGTCGGTGGCCCAACTGCCACCGCCACGTCCCCAATAACCATTGCGTTTTGATGGATATCGAAGCCGCGCGAAGACGAATTCGGTCCGCTCGTTGGCATCGGCCGGCATCGGGGCGGGGTTATCCTCTTCATCGAGGAAGGACCGCAAGCCCCGCTGGGCAAACGCGCTCCACACCCCGAGGCCGAGAATCGATAACAAAATCGCGGCGCGCAGCCTCAACAACGTGCTCCCAACTGCCTCTTACGATACCACAGCGTCTTCACGTGCTCTTTAGACGCCCCAGCCCTCGGAAAGGTTTTGCAAAACGCCCTTCCGCCTACAATAAAACGTGACCTGCTGCGATGAAATGACCAATGCCGTCGACCGCGACTTTGTCCGCGTCGGCCCCGTCCACAAGCTCGCCGACGGCCGGATTCTGACCGAGATCGACACCGAATACTTCTTCGTCTTTGGCGGGCCCCGCCCCAGCTATGTCGGCATGAACTACTGCCCCTTCTGCGGGCGCATCCTCTCGCGCCAACTCTGGAATCGCGAAAAGAAGAAGTAGCGCGTCAGGCTTCGGTCGTCAGGCGCTTGTGCTCGCGGTATATCGCCACCGCCACCGCCAGCCACGCCCCCACGATCACCAGGTTCACCACCGCCAGGTTCGAGATGCTCAACCCGAGTTGCACCCCCGCAAACACGATTCCTGCCTGAAACATGTCCCCCAACCGTACAAAAAACGTGTCGGTCGCCGCCTTACCCTTATACTTCTCCTCCCGGCTGGTGGGCAGAAACAAAGCATGGCGCACCGTGTTGTTCAGCGAATAATCGGTGGCGTTCTCCAGAATCTTCGCCACCCGCACAATCGCCAGTATCGGAAGCACCGCCAGAATCCCGTACCCCGCCATCGCAATCAGCGGCAGAACGAACAACCCGCCCCGCACGCCGATCCACTGGAACACCCGCGCCACCAGAAATGTCTGAATCAGGAATCCCAGCAGGTTCGCCCAACTGAAAAAATCGGCGTAAAACTGCCCGATGAACTTGCCCCGTTCCGCCGCCGGAATCGCCTGCGCCGACGCGATCACAAACTGGTCCAACAGATACCCGCCCAACGTGTTCACCAGGTTCAACAACAGCACCAGCAGCGCGATCAGCCGCAGGTACCGGTGCCGCAGCACCAGTTGGAATCCTCCCTTCCGGTCCAGCGGCTGTTCGGCTTCCTTGGCCTTTTCCTCCGTCGTCCGCCCCCGCTCCCGCCGGTGGACTGTCCACGTCAGCACAATGCAGAGCGTCAGCAGCCCCGCCGCCACCAGCATCAGTTGGTAAAGCCCCAGGTACTCCAGCAGGTAGCCCGCCGACAGCGACCCCACCCACGCCCCCAGCGATGCCCCCACCCCAACAATCGGAAATAGACGCTTGCCCTGCTCCTCCGTGTAAATATCGTTGGCAAACGCCCAGAACTGCGCCACCACCATCATGTTGAAGATGCCCACCCACAGGTAGTACGGGATACCAACCCCAACGCCCGCCGTCCCTAGCGCGAAAAAGATCGCCAGGTTCGAAATAAAAAACGCCGTCACCCCGCTGATCAGCCACAACCGGTTCACCCGCGACGCAAACGCCCCATAGAGCGGCACGATCAACAGAAACAGCACTGCTTGTCCTGCCGCCGAGTAGCTCTTCACCTCCGCCCCTCCCGGTTGGTTCAGGATCAGCGGCTCCCTCACCGTCTTCAGAATGTAATAGGTGCCCAGCAGGATAAAGACGTTTAGCGCCAGCAGAATCGCTCCGGCGCCTTCGCCTGCTCCCACTGAGCTGAAAAACGAAAGAAACCGGTCGAGCACGGTGCGCCGTGGGCTGTACCCGGCCAGTGCGTCTGCGTTGGTCATCTTGTCCTTTCTTTACACGAGTTCGAAACTGTCACCCCGTTCCGGCACGTGCGTCTCGATGTCAAACAACTCCCGGATCGCTTCCGCCAGCGGTAGCGACTGGGTCGGTTCGCCGTGCACCAGAAAGACCTTCTTCAACTGTCCGGCAAACGGCTTCATCCACTGCAATAACTCACGCTGGTCGGCGTGTCCGCTCAGTTCGTTCAGCGTCACCACCTCGGCCCGCACACGAACCGGTTCACCGAAAATCGGCACTTCCACCTGCCGGTCGACAATCTTGCGGCCCAACGTGTTCTCCGCCTGGAAGCCCACAATTAATACCGTGTTCCGTGAGTCCTCGATATTATTACGCAAGTGGTGCAGGATGCGCCCGCCTTCCGCCATCCCGGAAGCGGAAATGACGACCATCGGCCCGCGCAGATCGTTCAACGCCTTGGATTCCGCCACTTCCCGCACATAGCGCAACCGCCTGAAACCAAACGGGTCCGATCCGTTCTCCAGGTACGCCCGCGTTTCGGCGTCAAAACAATCCGGATGTTTCCGGTACGCCTCCGTGGCGTTCAACGCCAGCGGCGAATCCACAAAAATCGGGATGTCCGGAATCTCCTTCTTATTGGCCAGTTCGTGCAGCAGCAGCACCAGTTGCTGCGTCCGGCCCACGGCAAACGCCGGCACGATCACACGTCCGCCGCGCTGCGCCGTCCGGTTGATGATCCCCGCCAGCTTGTTCACGACAATCTCGTCCTGCTTGTGCAGCCGGTTCCCGTACGTGCTCTCCATGATCAGGTAGTCCGCTTCATGAATCGGCTCCGGGTCCCGAATGATGGGCAGCCCCTTGCGGCCCACGTCGCCGGAAAACAGCAGGCGCGTCTCCCGGTTGCTCTTGCGGTACCGCAACAGCGTCGCTGCCGATCCCAAAAGGTGCCCTGCGTCGTAGTATTCAAAGCTCAGCGCATCCGTCAGTTGCTTCGGCTGGTGATAATCCACCCCTTGAAACAGCTTCAGAACTCGCTCCGTGTCTTCGATCGTATAAAGCGGCTCTATTTTGCCCTGAGAGTTGCCCGTTGCCCGAAACGCTTGCCGGCGTTCCCAACGCTTGTTCAGGAACTCAGCGTCCTTCTCCTGCAGAAAAGCCGAATCCTTCAGCATCGCGTGACAGAGATCCACGGTTGCTGGCGTGGAATACACCGGTCCCGAGAACCCCACCCGCCCGAGTGACGGCAGGTTCCCCGTATGGTCGATGTGCGCGTGCGACACCACCACTCCGTCCACGCTGCCTCCGAAAAATGGCAGTCTGCGGTTCCGGTCAAACGCCTCCTGCCGGCGTCCCTGATAGAGCCCGCAATCGAGCAGATACCGCCGGCCGTCCACTTCCAACTCGTGCATCGACCCCGTGACCGTGCGGGTGGCGCCCCAAAAGGTGACCTTCATCCCCTCCAGTCTAGCCCCCACGTCAATCCAGCGACCGCTCCAATTGTTTTTCTTTCCAATCGGGCCTCAAGTTACGACAAATTTACGACAAAGTTACTTGACCTCTCGGTTGAAAACGGAATACACTCCCCAGGAGCAACGGTCGCGGGATTCTTTGGTGCCTGTTCCATTTCAGCGATTTAATGCCGGCGAATTTCTGCCTCATGTAGGCGAGATTTTCCTGTGGCGGTCCCCGGCTGCCCCGGAGGCCCGCATGCGGCTGCTCGAAGTGGAGCGTTTTCGTCCGCAGCCGGGCCTGGCCCGCGAGCCCTTCTCGCTGCTGTTTGTGATGCACGATCAGCCTCCGCTCGGCGGCGGCCTCCATACGCTCGTCCACGACAACTTCGAAGCGTGCGAGTTGCTCTTGTCGCGGGTTACCGTTCCCCGGTGGGAACGCCAGGACCCCGGCGGAATGTTCTACCAGATTGTATTCAGCTAGCGCGGTACCTGACAGCAAGGAGATTATCCAATGGACCCTTTTCTTGGCGAAATTCGCCTCTTCGCCGGCAACTTCGCCCCCCAGGGCTGGGCTTTCTGCAACGGCGCCCTGCTCTCCATCGCGCAGAACTCCGCGCTTTTCGCCTTACTGGGCACCACTTACGGCGGCGACGGCAATACCACCTTCGCCCTGCCGAATCTGGCCGGGCGGTTCGCGATGCATCAGGGGCAGGGCGCCAATTTCTCCAGCCGTTCGCTCGGTGAAGCCGTCGGCGAGTCGCAGGTGACCCTCACCGCCGCCCAGGTTGGCGCGCACAGCCACACCGCCAACTGCGCCACCCACGGCGACAGTACCAATCCGCAAGGCGCTGTCTGGGCCACGGATCCGTCCGCCAGCATCGCGCCCTATTCCAGCGCCGCACCCAATGCCCAGATGGCGCCGCTGGCGCAAACCGGCGCTGGGCAGCCGCACGAGAATCGCCAGCCCTACGTCGCCATCAATTACATCATTGCCCTCGAAGGCATTTTCCCAACCCAGAACTGAACCGCGGCCAAACCCGAAGGAGACCCCACCCGTGAGTGAACCATTTATCGCCGAAATCCGTATGTTCGGATTCAATTTCGCCCCCCAGAATTGGGCCCAGTGCAACGGGCAGTTATTGCCCATCATGCAAAACACCGCGCTGTTCTCCCTGGTGGGCACCATGTACGGCGGCGACGGCAAAACCACCTTCGCGCTGCCCAACCTGCAGGATGCCGTCCCCGTGGCGGCTGACACCACCGATCTGGTTCCCGGCGCCACGGGCGGCGTGGAAACCGTCACGCTCACCGAAAGCCAGTTGCCGGCCCATAGCCATGCGGCCAATTGCAGCTCAGCGGCGGGCAACGCTTATGGCCCGCCGGGCAACATCTGGGCCGAGGACGCCGCCGGTGTCAACGAGTACGGACCGGCGAGTACAACCGCGATGAACTCCGGCGCCATCTCACCCGCCGGCGGCGGACAATCGCACAATAATCTCCAGCCCTTCGTCGTCTTGAACTACTGCATTGCACTCACCGGGGTCTTCCCCCCGCGAAGCTAACCACAGGAGCCACCAGCCATGAGCGAACCATTTCTCGGACAGATCAGCATTTTCGCATTCGGCTTCGCCCCCAAAAACTGGGCGCAATGCAACGGGCAACTGCTCCCTATCATGCAGAATCAGGCCCTCTTTGCCTTGTTGGGGACCACCTACGGCGGCAACGGCACCTCCACGTTTGCCCTGCCCGATCTCCGCGGCCGCGTCGGCATGCACGCCGGTCCGGTCCACAAGCAGGGCCAGTCCGGCGGCGAGGAAGCGCACACGCTCTCCGTCGCTGAGACCCCGGCGCACACCCACACCGCCCTCTGTAACACCGCCGCCGCCTCCACCGCCAACCCCACCGGCGCCACTTGGGCCGCCAATGGCGGCGGCCATCTGCCCTACGCCGCCGCGGCCAACGCCCAGTGCTCACCCCAGGCCATCGCGGTCACCGGCGGACAGCCGCACGACAA
>JAEUQD010000862.1 GCA_016789925.1 Bryobacterales bacterium
TAAGTCGAGCGAGAGCCGGTCACTCACGGAAAAGCGCCGTTGCAGGGCCGCGTCGACCTGCCACATGCCGAAGCCGGTTATGGCGTTGCGGCCCAGGTTGCCTTGGCCTGTTGCCGGGCGCGCGAAGGCGGCGCTGTTCAAGCGCAGCCCTCCCGGCGCAAGCGGATCGCGAATCCAGATTGCCTGGCCAACCACGAGGTCTGGACGAGTGACGTTGTCGAAGCCAAGGCCCAGCAGGTTTTCCGAAACCAGCAGGTCGATGGGAAAGCCGCTGCGCGCCCGCGCGGTGGACGACAGTTGCCACCTCCCCAGCCAGCGGGATCGGAAAGGCGATTGAACGATGAGCGACGCGGAAAAAGACTGCCGGGTATCGAACGCGGACGAAGCGCGTTCGGCCGCGACCCGATACTGATCGTCCGTCCGGGCCAGGGCCGAGTCCCACGAGCCGTTGTCGATGGCGTGTCCCCAGGTATAGGCCGCGGTGGCCTGAAGTCCATGTGACAGGCGGCGCCGGTAATGGAGTTGGAGCGAATGAAAGTCGGAGCGGCCATTGTTTGTGGCGATGACGAGGTCGGCAATCGGCGTATCGGCCTGCGGAATGCCCTCGCGTCGAAGCAGGTGCCGGCCGGCCGCGCCGACATAACCGATTCCCAAAACATCAGCACGGGTAAGCGTCACGTCAAACGAGGTGTTCCAGTGATGGGCATAAGGCAGGCGCAGGTTCGGCGCATAGCGCCTTCCGCCCAGCGGTACAGTGCCGGTCGACGGCGTCAGCGCGCCGCCCAGGAACTGCCAGCGATTGAAAGGGTAGCCGTTGATCGGGTCGGTGGCGGCGGAAAAGCCCAGATCGTAGAAGAGCCCCCAGCCGGCACGAACCACCAGGCGGTCGGCCAAACGGTAGGCCAGACCGGCGCGCGGCGCCCATTGCGTGTAGCGGGTGGGCCAAAGCCGGTAGAAAGTATTCAACGGTAACTGCTGGTTACCGGGAAGCAGAATCGCCGAGTCGCGGATGAACGGCGCGGGAGTGATCTCCCAACGCGTTCCGTAAGTGATGCTGAGGCGGGGCGAGGGCCGCCACGTGTCTTGGAAGAAGACCGACAGCATCTCGATCAGGCTTTCGGCAGCGTCGGCGCGCGAGATCGCCTGCGACGGCGGAATCGCCTCGATCACCTCCAATAGGCTCGCGTAGCGGCCCGCGATTCCCTGCGCCGGGCTTTCTCTTTTCGGCGTCAGCCGCTGGTAATCGAAGCCGATCCGCAACCCGTGAGAAGGATGGTTCGCGGCGACTGTTCCGGTGAGGTTCCATTGCCCCTGGCGGCTGCGGCCTCCCTGGCCGTTGATCAACTGACCCACCCCGGCGATCGCGATTCCGTAAGTGGTCGTGCTGTTAGGATCCGGCGGCGGCAGGTAGTTTGAGAGGTTGACCGGGCGTGCACCGCCGAACTCGGTAGACGACCACGACGATTGCGACACTGCCGAAGAGACATTCAATCGGAATTCCGACGACAGCGTGGCCGTGTGAATAGCGGTTACCCCTGCTGTAATACTGCGGTAACTGAATTCCGACCGCTCCCGCTGCGAGTAACCCGTTTCCGTGGACGAAGGCGCCTGGTTATAACGCAGAAACAAGCTGGCGCGCGAACTGAGGGCATGGTCAAACCGGAACGCGCCGGAATCCAGCCGTGCCGGGCGCGACACCTGGGCAAACAGCCCGGCGAGCCCGCCGCCGAGGTCTCCGCGATTGGGCAGCGGGAAGGCTTCCAGCAGCGGGCGCGTGTAGGGATTGGCGGCCCGGCGCGTAGCCAGCGACGGTACCACGGTCTGTAACTGGTATGGCTGGAGTAAGTGCAGCGACTCGACGGTGGCCAGAAAGAACGACTGGTTCCGGCGCACCGGGCCGCCCGCGTTGGCGCCGCCATGATTCACCCGCATCGCCGTGGAAGGCATTCCATGCGCGTTCGAGAACCAGTGATTCGCCGAAATCGCATCATGGCGGAACGAGTAGAACGCCGACCCGTGAAACTCGTTGGTGCCAGTCCGCGTCGTGATCGCCACCTGCGCGCCAGGCATCCGTCCATGCTCCGGAGCGTAGGTCGATGTCTGGATGCGCACTTCCTGCACCTCCTGGAAAGACGCCAGGTTGTGTGTCGATCCGAATGCCGTCATCGCGGGTAGGCTGCCGCCCCAGAACTGTGCCGGAAGTCCGCTGCCGCCCACTCCGGTATTGGCGCTCGCGCCGTCCACGGTGAAGTAGTTCGTATTCGGCCGCTGTCCGTTCACCGTAAACTGGCCCGCCTCGCCCGCCGTCGCCACCGTCGCCACGACGCCCGGCACAAGGTCGACCAGTCCGTGGAAGCTGCGGCCATTCACCGGCAGCTGCTGAATGCGCCCATGCCCCGCCGTGGCTCCGGCGGACGCATCGTCCACGTTGATCTCCGGCGTTGAGTCGTGAATCGTGATCACCTCGCGGACGCTTCCCACCTGGAGCGTGAAGTCGAGCGCCGCGGCCTCCGTTGGGGGCAAGGGGAACGACAGCCGAGTAACCGTCTGGAAACCCGGTTTGCGAACCGTGATCTTGTAATCGCCGCCATTCAAACCGGCGGCAACATAAGTACCCTGGCCATCGGTGCGGACCGTGCGGCGCACGCCCGTCGACTCGTGGTGCACACTGACAATGGCATTCACTACCGCCGCGCCGGAGACGTCGCGCACGGTACCCGACAACTGCGCCCTTTGCTGCGCGTAGGCGGCAACCACCAATGCCAGAACGGGCACGGCGCGTTTCATAGGCGCTTGGCCAGAACCGCCGCCTGCACGTCCACCGAGTGCAGCGCATCGGGCAAATCCGCGACATCCGCGGCAGGCTGGTTCGCAGCCGGCGCAAGCAGCGCATTCAGAAGTTCATCCAGCCCCTTGGCAGCCGCGAAGAGCGAATGAACCGTCACCTGCCACGAGGCCGGCGCAACAGGGACATCGCGACTTGGCGAGGCGACTGCCGGGAACCCCGCCGCCAAGTGCAACCGCACCTCCGCAAGCCTGCCCATCAGAACCCTCAGGTGTTCGGCGGCCATCGAGTGCAGCACTTGCTGATCTTGAGAAGAAAGCGCTGCCTCCGCCTCGGCCGGAAACCGGTCCGCCAGCGAACGCAGCGCATGTGCACGCGTGAGGATGGAATCGGACGTGTCGAGCGCGCGGTCGACAAACTGCTCCAGCGGGGCGCGCCCGCCCAAGCTGACCTCCAACTGGGCGAGCAATTGCGACGCCAGCACCGCTCCGGTCTCGGGGCCGCTCGAAGCCGGGCTGGTCGTCCGTGCCCGCGGCTCCTCGAAGCGCAAATCCACCCCCGGCATCGGCGAGAGCGCGTCGAGCAACTGCCGCTGCCGCGCGGCCGGCAACCCGATGGCAGTCACCACCAGGCGGCCGCTCTCGCACTGTAGTTCAATCGGCTCTGCGAGGTCCGCCTCGATTGTGTGGAGCGCCGCCGCCGCGCTCAACTGCCGTGAAGGCGAGCACGTCTCGGGTGTCGATGACAAGGCCTCCTGTCGTGGCGCGGGCGGCGGCGCTGGAGCCTCCGCAAGCAACATCTCCTCGGTGGGCATGATCTCCACAACTCCGCCTTGAGTGAATCGCAGCGTGCTCTGTAATGGCTGAAGGTCGTGCGTACTCAGCGCCAGCGTTGCCTCCACCACCGCGCCTTGTGCTGTGGTCGTCCGGATGATATACGCGCCGCCCGCATTCGCCACCTCGTCGCGCAAGGCAGACAACTGGCTGCGCCACGACATATACGACCGCACCGAAAGCGGATCGTCCCACGAATAATGCGCGGTCTCGAACAGCGTACGCAACTCGGGGTTCGGATCGTTACGTGCCGCACCGCGATACACCGCCGGCCGCACAAATACGCGCCCCCCCATCTGCACGCGGATGCGCTTCTTCATCCCCGCCGGCCGCTGCACCGCCGCGGCTCGCGTCAATAACTCTGCGGCTGAAACGCGGGTCGGACGAGTCAGCCGGTAGACGGTGAACACGCCCAGCAACACCACGGCGGCCATCGCCAGGACGCGCACGGGAAACGCCGCGCGGCGGGGTAACGCAAGCTCCGGCCACGGCCGGGGCGGAGCAGGCAGCGTGGGTTTCAACACGCGATGATGAAAATCGTCGTACCCGGCCAGATCCTGCTCAATCTCGCGGTACCGTTCGCGGCAGCCGGCACACTGATCGAGATGCCGCTGGAGCGCGACCGCGTCGTCCGGCGCAAGCTCTGCGTCGGCCAGTTGAACCAGGATCGGATCGTCGGCGTGATCAACCATGGACAGCCTTTCGCAAGCGCGTTACCGCGCGGCCCAGAAATTCACTCACTGTTGAAACCCCGATCCCAACGGTCTCGGCGATCTCGCGGTAGCGCAATCCTTCCGCGCGCAAGTGCAGGCACTGGCGCTGTTGCGGCGACAGAGTCGCCAGCGCTTCGTGCAGACGGCCATTGGCCTCCGCCGCCAGAACTTGGTGTTCGGGACTGAGGCCGCCGCCCGCCGTGATTCGTTCCAGATGAGTATCGACCGGATCCATGATGCGTTGGCGTGTTCGTGAGTTCACGGCTAGGTTGTGGGCCACCCGGAACGCCCAGGCACGCGGGTTCTCAATCTCTCCGCCCCTTTGCAGAAACTGAAAGAGCCTGAGAAAAACATCCTGCGTGAGGTCCTGGGCATCGCCGGGCTTCAGACCGAGTGTCAGCAGATAACGATACACGTCGTCCCTGGCGTCCTTGTAAATCTGCGTAACCCGGTCCTGAAGACTCATGCAACGGTTCAGCGCGACGGCTGGATTTCCGCCATCCCGCCGGGCTCCGGCATCACACTCGAAACAGCGCGCGCAGGCATGATGTGCACCTCCCGCGGGTTGTCGATCAGGTTGAGATACACCGCCTCGTAGCCCGCCGGAGCCGTCACCAGCGCATTCGTCAGGGCCGGCAGCTTCGCCTTCTGTTCCGTGGTCAGGACGTTGAGCGCTTCCCCGCGATAGGGTTCGCCGCCAACCGGCACCTTCTTACGCAACTGGTTGATTTCGATCATCAGCGTACCGACGCGCGACGCGTCGTTTGAGTTTTCGTTGAGCAACGTCCAAAGGGCGCGCTCCTTCTCCTGCATCTCCTGATAGATGGCTTGTTCGGCTTGCGCTTTGCGGCGCTGGACCTGTTGCAGCGATTGCACCTGGTTCGGCGTCAGACCCAGGAACCGCGCTACTTCCGAATAGGGCGGCATCAACGCCTGAGTATCCTGGGCGAGGAGCGACAAGGCTCCCATGACAAAAAGAGTCAGTAAACGCATTCGACGACTTCTCCTGATATGGTTTGCGACAGGACGGCCGCGATTTTGGCGTCCTCACTGAAGAAGACCCAAACAAGAACGCGTTTTCCGACGGCCACTTGGAAAAAATCGACCGCTTTCATCTGATACAGTGGCATAAATCATGCTGCGTCTTCTCTGTCTGCTGTTCGCGCTGGTCTCTCTGCTCCCAGCCGCTGAAATCGTCATCTCGAAACCGCTGACGCCCCCCACCTGGGCTCTGCTGGAACGCCAACTCCTGGCCGCCAATTCCGCCGCCGCTCAAAAGTATGAGGACAAGTACCTGGACGAGCGGGGCTACCTGCTGCATACGCCGCGTTGGGGCACCCTCGACGGCCCCGACGACGCCATCGAAACCTTCTATAACTGGACCCTCATGTACGCCATGGGCGCGGACCAGAACGTTCTCACCGGCTATCGCAAGGCGCTCGAAGGCCATCTCCAGCAGTACAAGGAACTGCGGACCACCAAGACCAAGCTCGCCGAGAACGGCGCCTACTACAAAGAGTTCATTACGCAATCCGACCACTTCCATACCGGCGAAGGCATGCGCGCCTTCATGCTCCTCGGTCTCGCCGACCCCAACGATCCCCGCCTCATCATCCGCATGAAGCGCTTCGCCGGCCTCTACATGAACGAAGACCCGGAAGCGCCCAACTACGACCCCGTCAACAAAGTGATCAAGTCGCTTTGGACCGGCTCCAAAGGTCCGATGATGCATAAGGCAACCACCTACGACTGGGTCGGCGACCCCGTGCCCGGCAGCTTCCATCTGCTGCACGGCCCCAAGGGCCGCGGCCAGTTGGTCGACCTGCTGTCGGTCTACGACAAGATGCTCGCCCATTGCGCCGAGTACCTCGACTCGGTCGGCGACCATCCGCTCAACCTCGCGACGACGGCTCTGGCCACCAACGCCTACGCGCTCACCGGCGACCCGAAGTATAAGAACTGGGTACTCGAATACGTCAACGCCTGGAAAGCCCGCACCGCGATGACGGGCGGAAACATCCCGACCAACGTCGGCCTCGACGGCAAGCCCGGCGGCGAGTATGGCGGCCGCTGGTACAAGGGCACCTACGGCTGGAACTTCACCATCTACGACGGTGAAATCGATCAGATCGCCCATCGCAACACCGTGCAGGCGGGTTCCTGGCCCGGCTTCGGCAACGCCTACCTGCTCTCGAAAGGCGATCCCAGCTTTGTCGGCACGCTGCGCAAGCAGATGGACAACATGTTCGCCCAGAAGAAAGTGGTGGACGGCAAGACCGTGATCCCGCAAATGTATGGCGACCCGCGCGGCTACAAGGAAACCGGCCGCGAGGAATGGTACCTCTTCACTCCCAACCTCCACACGCCCCGCTCCACGGAAATCTACCTCTGGTCGATGGACCGCAAGGACATGGAGCGCGTTCCCGTCGAAGGCTGGATCGCCTACCTCGAAGGCAAAAACCCCGACTACGCCGAGAAAGCTCTGCGCGCCGACCTCGAAGGCGTTCGCCGCGGCGTGCGCCGCCTGGAAGCTGACAACACGACGCCCGACACACGTCTGGCCGACTATGTCCAAGGCATGAACCCTGTCCAGCACGACGCCCTCGCGCAGCTCACTACCGGCACGTATCTTACCGGCAACATCTGGACTGTCCACGCCCGCGTCCGCTACTTCGATCCTGCCCGCAACCGTCCCGGCCTGCCCCGCGATGTCGCCGCCTTGGTCGAGAAGTTCGATGCCAACTCCACGACCCTGACCCTGGTCAACACCAACCCTGTCGAGCCTCGCACTGTCTATGTCCAGGCGGGCGCTTACGCCGAACACGAAATCGTCTCGGCCACCGTCAACGGCCAGTCCGTACCGGTCAACAACTCGGCTGTCCGCGTAAAGCTCGCGGGCGGCGCGGGCGGCCAACTGGTGCTCCAGGTCAAACGCTACGCCAACGAAGCGACGCTGCG
>JAEUQD010000867.1 GCA_016789925.1 Bryobacterales bacterium
GATCGCTGCCGGCGTCACACCCAGCAGAAAGAAAGGCCAGTTGAGCGGATACCAGGCGCCCACCTGCGGATCGGCCAGGAACGGATAGCCGCTGTAGATATAGGGTACCCACTCCGGCAACTGCCCCTGCCGCACTAACTCTGAAAAGTACCGCTGCGCGGTGTAATGCACGTCCACGGCGTCCCATTGAATACTTGTCTGGGAAGAGGTGAGCGGTTCCCAGTAGAACACCAGCACTGCCAGCGCGAGTAGCAGCAGCGGCAGTAAGTGCTGCGGTGTTTCTGCCAATGCGGTCGGTATCGGTTTCGGTTTTGCCATTGTGCTAGCGAACCTCAAATTGCGGACGTGTCCCCGGCGGGATCGGAATGTAGAAGAGCAGCATGCCGCGCCCCACACGCTGGCGCGGCTTCAGCCGGTCGGCAAACAGCGGCGTAGCCGGCTTCTGCCCGAAGCGAAGAGCCTTCCAGACCGTTGTGCTCACGAGGTTCCACCCCGGGGTCGGGTTCACGGGGTCAAACGCCACGATGGGCGGAAATCCATGCACCTCTTCGTCGTAAGCGAGAACGAAGGGTTGATAGGCGACCCATTGCGCCCCGGCACTCTTCAAGTACTTCCCCGCGCGCTTCACGTCCTGCCCCCAGTCCAGATCGGAATCCACCAGCACCTCTTCCGGAGCGTCGCCGGTCAGTTCGTTGAAGTAGGCGATGTAATCCGGGTGGATCCAGACCGAGGCGATCCCCAGCCAGAGCAACAGGCCCATCGCCAGCCTCTTCACCCACAGACTCTCTTCTTTCAGCGCCCGCGCCAATCCCCAACCGGCGAGCACGGCCAGCATCAGATAGAGCGGCAGCACGTGCCGGATGCCGATATTGATTTGACTTGTGACAGCAAACGCCAGCAGTCCGCACGAAAACGCCAGCGGCATCAGGGAATGGAAGCGCCCGCTACGCCACGCCGCCACAAGCCCCATGCCCGCCAACCCCAGAAAGGCCAGTGGCGTTTTCACCATCAACGCCACCGGATAGTAGTACCAGAATCCGTCGCTGCTATTCTGGCCCAGCAAATACGCCGGATGGCCGGCTCGGTTGTGATTGCGCACCTGCTCAATCCCGCTGAACAGTTCCGGAAACGGCAGCGGGAATCCGTAGGGGGTCGGGCCATACGAGAAGCGGTACATCGCCCAGATCAACAGAAACGCTACTCCCAGCCCGGCCAGAACTGGCACAACCAACTTCCCCGGCGGTCCTAATCCTTCCTTGCGCGTTCGCCAGAAATGGAACACCACGCCGGCGGCCAGGCAACTCGGATAGAACGGCAGGAAACTGAACTTCGACACGACTCCCAATCCGATGCACGTGCCCCAAAGCACGCCCATCCACACGGTAGGCTTCTCAAGCAACACGAGCGTCATCAACAGTGCGGCGCCCACCATCGCCGCCAACCCCATGTCCGTGGTGGCCAACCCTGCGTGTCCCAACACCGCTGGAATCAGCGTGAACAACAGCAGCGCGCACGCCCCCGGCAACGGCCCGAAATACCGCCTTGCCCAGACGTACACTACCGCGCAACCAACCCAGAAAAACACCAGGTTTCCGGCCCGTGCCAAAGTGAGCGTCCGCTCGTATCCACCGCTCCGGTAGAGAATCGCCACGCCTTCGTTCCACATCCCCTCCCGGCCCCATAGATGGCCCCCATCCAGACGCGGAAGCAATGCGGCCACTACTCGCGTCAACGGCGGATGCTGATGCTCAAACTGATAAGCACGCTTCTCCAGCCACTCCATTCCCGCCGCCACATGCGCCGGTTCGTCGTGCGTGTGGTTCAACATAGAGTACGTGGCCACGATGCGGATCGTCGCCACCAGAACCAGCACCAGCGCCAGCCATCCTGCATAGCGTTCGAACGTCACCGCTAGCGGCACTTCCGTCTCGATCTGTGTGGGAGCACTTTTCCCCTTGCCCTTGGGCCGCGCCGGCATAAATTGAGAGTGTACACTGGGAAGATTGCGAAGAAAAAGCGAATGAGCGAATTCGACGCCCAACTCGACGAACTCCGCAAACGCATGGCCGCGGCCTCCGCCCGCGTCGCCGAGCAGATGGAAGCGCGCCTCGCCCAACGCCCCGAGTCCATCCTCACCCGGCTCGAAGAGGTGGTTCCTGGCCAGGAGGTTCGCAGCCCGCTCGGTATGCACTTCGAATTCGAGCGTCACTGGGAACCCTATCGCCGCCACGGCAACATGGAGATCTCGCAACTTGCCGACCTGCCGCCGAACCTTCTGACGAGCATTGGGGAGGGCGCGCTGCCTGTCGCATCTCCCTATCAATGGGCCTTTCTGGACACGGAAACAACCGGACTCGCGGGAGGCTCCGGAACCTGCCCTTTTCTGGTCGGCATCGGCCGCATTACACCGGACGGCTTTACTGTCCGCCAGTTCTTCATGCGGGACTTCCCGGAAGAACCCAGCATGCTCGCCGCCATCCAGGAAGCCCTTGCCGATGCCCAGGTGCTAGTCACCTACAACGGCAAATCGTTCGATATTCCGCTACTGGAATCGCGCTACCGGCTGGCCCGCGCGCGCCCTCCCTTTGGCTTACTCCCTCACCTCGACCTGTTGTATGGAGCGCGCAGGCTCTGGCGACTGCGCTTCGAATCCTGCCGCCTGGTCGAACTCGAAACCCGGATCCTCGGCTTCGAACGGCACGGCGATGTCCCCGGTGATTTGATTCCGCAGATCTTCTTCGACTATGTCCGGACCGGCCGCGCATTGCGCCTCGCCTCCGTGTTCGAGCACAACGCGCTGGATATCGTAACCCTCGCTTGTCTCACCGGAGTTGTCCCGTGGGCGTTCCAGTCTAGTGGCGCCGCCCAGCTTGCCCACGGCGCGGAACTGATCTCCCTGGGGCGGTGGCTCCGCCAGTTGGGCCGGCTGGAAGAAGTCCGCGATCTGTTTCGCCGCGCCATTGCCACGCATATCACTGACGAATTACTGTTTCGAACCATGTGGGACCTGGCGGAGATCGAAAAGAAACTGAACGCACTCGACGCCGCCATCGCCGTCTACACCGATCTCGCCGCCGAACCCAATCCCTTCCGGGTCGCAGCGTTCCAGGAACTCGCAAAACATTACGAACACCGTGAGCGCAACTTCACCATGGCGCTCGACTTGACCGAGCAGGCGTTTGCCCTGGGAGCCAACCCCGAACTGGAGCGGCGCCGCGACCGACTCCGGCGGAAAGCGTCTACACCGCAAACGGCCAGGCTCCTCTGACCCGCAAAAATAGCGGATGAATTTCATTCCAATTCCTGTATAATCCTGACAACCGGGTGCCGGTAAAGGCGCCTGAAGGGTCGTTGCTTATAGGAGGTCCGATGATCGTTCGCTCAATCCTGCCATTCTTCCTGCTGGCCGCCTCCGCGGCTGCGCAATTCACCACGGCCAGTTTGTCCGGCACCGTGTTGGACACGTCCGCAGCGACGTTGCCCGACGCGCGAGTCACCGTGCGGAACGTCGACACGGGATTTTCCCAAAACGCCGTTACCGATGCCACCGGGGCATTCCTTTTCCCCCGCTTACCCGTCGGAACTTATGAGTTGCGCGTCGAGAAAAGCGGGTTCTCTTCCTATGTCCAATCCGGAATCAATCTCACCGTAAACCAGGTGGCCAATCAAACGGTAACCATGCAATTGGGCCAGGTGAGTGAGCAGGTCACCGTCCAGGGCGATGCCGAGTTGGTGGTGACCAAAACCGCCACCAACGGCCAATTGATCAGCCAGAAGTCCGTCGTGGAATTGCCTCTCAACGGCCGCGGCGCCCAGAGTCTTGTCTTTCTGGCCGCGGGCACCGTGAATCTGACCAGCCGCTACTGCGGCGAGAATTGCCATGGAGGGGTCTACCCGGGCGAACAGACTGCCGGGGTCAATGGCGCCGGTTCTTCCCAGGTGAATTATCAATTGGACGCCACTGACCACAATGACTCCTACATCAGCATGAACTTGCCGTTCCCGAATCCGGACGCCTTGCAGGAGTTCAATCTCCAGTCGTCGAACTTCACGGCGGAATATGGCAACGCCGGCGGCGGCGTGGTCAACATCGTGACCCGGTCTGGCACCAACGAGTTTCACGGCAGCCTGTTCCACTTCCTGCGAAACGGCGCTCTCAATGCGCGGAATTTCTTCGCGCCCACGCAGGACACCCTCAAGCGCAACCAGTTTGGCGGTACCTTCGGCGGCCCGATTGTCCGAAACAAACTCTTCTTCTTTGGCACCTATCAAGGCACCCGCACCCGTTCATCACCCGCGGGCCGCGTCTCCTTCGTTCCTACCGAAGCCGAACGCCGCGGCGACTTTTCCGCCCTCTCCACCCGGATCGTCGACCCGACCACGGGTCAGCCTTTTCCGGGCAACATCATTCCGACCTCGCGGATCGTGAAACCGGCTACTTTTTTCCTCGGCAAAGTCCCCACACCCAATGGGGTCGGCCGGCAGTTGACCTTTCCCGGCGCACAACTGCTGGAGACCGAAAACCAGTTCATGCCCAAGGTGGACTGGATTCATGGCAGCCACCAGTTCTCGGGCCGTTACTTCTTCACCGACTTCGACCGTCCGCCGTTTATCCCCACCGATAACGTCATCCGTTCAACTTCGGGTAACGCCGTGCGTGTGCAGAACATTTCGATCGTCCACACCTACACCGCGTCGGCCAGCCTGCTGTTCAACACGACGTTTGGCTACAACCGCCAGCGCGGCGGATCGCTGGCCTCGGCTCCCTTCTCGTTCCGCGATGCGGGCGTGAACATCGCCGGCCCGCAGGACTCTGAGCTCAAAGCCCCGCCTGCTCTCAACCTCTCCATCACCGGTGGATTCGGCGTCGGCACCGGACACAAAGGCGACTTTGACCGCTCTAACTTCACCTATCGTGAAGTGATCACCAAGATCGTCGGGAGCCATGAATTGCGTTTCGGCGGCGAGGCCATCCGCATCCGCAACGACATTCGCAACACGTTCCAGATGATGGGGAACTTCACATTCTCCGGCCAGATCACCGGCGAGGG
>JAEUQD010000871.1 GCA_016789925.1 Bryobacterales bacterium
TTCTCTCACAATTAGCGCCGTGCGAAAGCCCGCGCGCTGGAACCTTCCGCAGTTCGACCGGGACGCGGTAACAGCGCTCTCTCGCGAATTGGGGGTATCCCCTCTACTCGCGCGCATCCTCTGCCGCCGCGGTTTCCCGGACCCTGGCGCGGCCCTTCGCTTCCTCCAGCCCTCTCCGGAGGACCTGCACGATCCGTTCCTCCTGCGCGGCATGCGTGAAGGCGTTGCCCGCCTGTCGTCCGCAATCGCCCTCCGTGAACCGATTCTGCTCTACGGCGATTATGACGTGGACGGGACGACGAGCGTCGTCATCCTGAAAAAGGTACTCGAACTCGCCGGTGCGGATGCCTCTTTCCATGTACCTCACCGCGTCAAGGACGGCTACGGCATGCGTCCGGAAGTCATCACGGAAGCCGCTTCCCGGGGCATCAAACTCATTGTCAGCGTCGACACCGGCATCCGTGCCAATGCAGTGGTCCAGCATGCCCGTGAACTCGGCATCGATGTCATCGTCACCGATCACCACCTCCCCGAGAGCGAACTGCCGCCCGCCGTCGCCGTGCTCAACCCCAACCAGCCCGGCTGCGGCTACCCGGAGAAGAACCTCTGCGGCGCGGGCGTCGTCCTGAAGCTCGTCCAGGCCCTTCTCCTGGAACTGGGCATCCCCGAGGCGCGACGCCGCCGCCTCTTGGACTCGCTGCTGAAATTAGCCGCCATCGCCACCGTCGCCGACGTCGTGCCGCTCACCGGCGAAAACCGCGTCATCGTCCGGTTCGGTCTGGCGGGGTTGAGTTCCACTCCGAACCCGGGCCTCCGTGCGCTGCTCGAGGCCGCCGGCTTTGGCGAAGGCGTCGCCCCCTCTGCCGGACAGGTTGCCTTCCGCGTCGCCCCGCGGATCAACGCGGCCGGCCGCATGGATACGGCCCGCGATGTGGTCGAGATGTTCTTGACCAGCGATACCGCGCGCGCACGCGAGATCGCCGCCCATCTCCATTCGCTCAATGCCGCCAGGCAGGACACCGAAGCCGGAATGCTCGCCCAGGCGCTCGATGATTGCCAGCGGGATCCCGTTACCGACGATCAGCGCGGCCTCGTGTTTGCCGGTACAGGCTGGCACAAAGGCGTTGTCGGCATCGTCGCCAGCCGCCTGGTGGAGCGCTTCTGCCGGCCCGTCTTCGTGCTCGGCATCGATCCGGAAAAGGGCGAGGCCGCCGGTTCCGGCCGCAGCGCCAATGGCTTTCACCTTCTGGAAGCGCTCGAAAGCATGGCCGATCTCTTCACCAAGTTCGGCGGCCACAAGCAAGCCGCCGGAATCACCTTGCCCGCTGACCGCA
The DNA here is from genome assembly GCA_016789925.1 of Bryobacterales bacterium. Taxonomy (GTDB): domain Bacteria; phylum Acidobacteriota; class Terriglobia; order Bryobacterales; family Bryobacteraceae; genus JADLDI01. Next base: position 1,335 of record JAEUQD010000871.1, read on the forward strand.
TCCCCGAGTTCCGCCGCCGCTTCACCGAGTACACCTTGGAACGGTTGTCGGTAGAGGACCTCTGCCCCGTGATCGACGTGGATGCTCTCGCGCGCGTGGAGGAAGTGGGTCCGCACACGGTTCGCGAATGGGCGCTACTTGGTCCTTTCGGCTTCGGCAATCCAACTCCCGTGGTCGCGTTCCAGGGCGTCACCGTTCCGGAGCCTCCCGTGCTCATGAAGGAGAAGCATCTGCGGTTCCGCATCGCGCAGGATCGGCGCTGGTTGACCTGCAAGGGCTGGAATTGGGCTTCCCGCCTGGCCGAGATCCCGATCGGCTCTCCCGTGGACGTCGTGGCTGCCGTCGAGGAGGACACCTATTCCGGTGGGGTCTCGGCAATCCTCAAAGATGTCAGGCCCTCCACTTGCTCTCCATCCGGTCAAGATGTTGACCTCAACGCATAAACCCTACATCGCTCAGGCGCTCGGCGACGTCATGCGGGCAGGCTTGAAAAAGCCGGAAAATGTTGAAAACAAGGAAGCGGGAGTGACAAGCTTTGACGCTGCATTGTCGGAGGCGGCGGGCGCCCCGGTAGAACGTTTCTTCGTGGATGGAACTCCGGAATCGCGGCAGAAATCTGCCGCCACGGCAGAATCCCGTCAGCAACCGGCTCAACGGGAAGCCGCGGAAACAACCGCCACGCATGGTCCGGACCAGTACGACCGGCTGCCCACGATCCGCTCCGACACGCAGAACCGCCGCTTCACCGACTACGGGGATCCGACTCCCATGGTGATTGCCGAGATGGAGAAGATGGGAGTATCCGCGGCCGGTGTGCGGTTCGAACGGTGGGACGAGGTAGTGGCCAACTGGGGTGGTAACTACACCAATCACTACCTGCGCGTAGATGCGGGCGGTCGTTCGGAGAATTTTTCGATCGAACTTGCCTTACGCAGTCCCAAAGTGACGGCTGTCGAAATCATGAACCTAATGGGAAGGACCCGGATCAGCTAAGCTGATCCGGGTCCCTTTCCTAGCGGTCTTTACGTTACTGGCCGATGGCGATGGTGGGCGAGTTGGCCGGGAAGGCAAACTCCCCGTTCGGCCGCGCAACGAGCAGGCCTAGAGGCCGTGCGGGGCCGGTTGTTGCACCCTGCGGAACCTCGAAGACAATCTCGTACACACCGATCGAGCCCACCTGGTAAGTGGCTCGCTCCATCCTCACTCCCTCGTCGTTGAGACCCACGACGATCGGGGCAACGACCTGCTGATTCGGTACGCCGGAAACGCCCGTGAAGGCCGAAGGATTCACCGCGCCCAACCCCGTGGCATAGAACCGGATGAGTTCACCCCATCGGGCCGGGTTGGCCGGGGTGACCGGTGTCCCGTTCGGACGCAGCGCGATCGCACGCACGCCGAGGCTGTCACTGGTTTCAAACGTGCCAGGCTGTAGATCCAGAACCCGAACGTTGTTCACCACGCTGGAGCCCGTGCCGACTCGAACCGTGACCGACGTTTGAGAATTAGCCGCCAACTCAAACGGCGCCTGAAGGTTCACAAACTCCCGGCCATCCTGATTACAGACTGCCAGAATCGGCGCCAAAACCGCGCCAAACTGGACTTCCACGCCCGCCACCCTGGTCAGGTAGGTACCGCCGACCGGCGACGTGCCGGTAGCGCAACCGCGCAGATCGGGAGCCAGGCCCGATCCAACCATGGTGTAAAGGCTACCCGGCACGATCGCGCCACGTTCGCCGCTGGCTGAATTATAGAAGTCCAGCGGATTAATGACGGGACCGGGAAGTTGAGCAGTCAACGTGAACTCGACCGGAGTACCGATGTTGCTCGGTAGCGCCGCCCGAACCAGGATCTGGCCAGGATTGGCGCCCGCGCGAACCGTTACTTGCGCCCGCCCATTCGCATCGGAGGTCGCCGAGGCCGACGACAGCGTCGCCGAACCGGACGGCACCGTGAAGTTCACCGTCTGGCCCGGGATCCCGATGCCGCGGGTATCGTTCACCTGGACGACAACGGGTTGAGCGAAGGCAGTGTTTGTGAAGGTCGTCTGGCGGTCGCCGCTGACCCCCACAATGCCTCCCACCGTAACATTGACGGTAGCCTCGAACGTGACCGAGGGCTGGGAACCACCGAGCGCCGTGGCGCGAACCAAAACAACGCCCGGCTGTGCGCCCAGCCGGACATTGTTGAACGCGCGGCCGTCAGGACCCGTAATGGTCGTCGAGTTGGCTAGGATCGCTGAGCCTTGAATTACTTCCCAGCGAATCGTCGCGCCGGGCGAAGCATTTCCGCCGCCGTCATCCAGGGCCACAATCAACTGGGCGGGCAGGTTGGCGTTGGGATTGCCGTTCTGCCGGTCGCCATTGACCTTGACCAGGCGTGAAGGCTCGCCGGGAAGGACTTCGAGTCGGAGAAACGGTTCGTTACCGACCGTATAGCCGCCACCGAGTTCCAGCCGGATCAACGCCGTGCCGGCACGGCCGGAAATCTTCAGATCGCAATTCGCGATGCCCTGCTCGTTGCTCAGGACAATCGGCTGCGGTGCACACTCCACCACCGGACCGTTCTCCGGGCGATTCCCAGTGCTGGCCCCCAGGCCGATATATTGCAACGGCAAACCACCCTGCTGGCGTCCGGACACCGAGAACTGGTAGCGAATCGCGCCTGGAAGTGTCTGTCCGGCGCGGGCGATGATGCTGGGCGGCTCATTCGACGGAGTCAACCGCTGCGCGGAGGGCATCGGGTTGGGGAATCCGTCAACCTGGCGTGCGACCGTCGTGAAGAAGACAGGGATCGTAACGCTTCCGGCGCTGATATCTGCCACCGACTGCGAGAAGGAATTACCGAGACCCAGGTTTTCAGGCGCCACAAAAGCGTTGGAAGTCTCTCCGTTGGCGTCGGTCACCGTGACGCGCCGGCTCTCGGCGTCGACATTACCGTCAAGCCAACGGCCGCCCCCTTGGGAAACAACCCAGGAGATGTTCGCCCCGGCGACCGCCTTGCCGGAAGCATCGAGCAGGCGAATGCGGGTGCGCTTCGGATACGTCTCTCCTTCCTTCGCGAATTCGCCCTCCCGGAGAACTTGGCCGTTGCCCTCGAGAACGACGATGCGGGCGCTGCCGGTGCCTGGGTCCGTACCCGGATCGCCTCCGCCGCCGCCCGTAGTCGGAACCGTGAACGTAAACGAAGTCGACAACCCGGATCCTTGAACCGAAGCGTTGATCGTAAACTCACCGGGCGAATTGGGAGCGGTGGCGGTAACCAGCGCAATCCCGTCGGCATTCGTGGAAACCGTCGCTGGACCGACCAGCGCTCCGCCTCCGGAGATGGAAGTGAACACAATCGGTACATTGAACATCGGTACACCGATGGAGTTGATCACGCGAACGCCGAACGGAAGAGTTCGTCCGCCTTGCGCGACTGCCCCTTGCGGCATGCCCATCGGTACAACGCCGCCCGGCAACCCCGTCTCGGTTGTCGTCGCGGGACCAGCCCAGACGACCGCGCCCGGCAGTCCGTTCAGTTTGACCTCTCCCGACACCGTCGGCTGCGACCCGCCGTAAACAACCTGATAAATCGTATTTTGCGCCGCCGCTGCCAGTTGGTTGAGAGGAGCGGACACAAACCCCCGGATGGCGCCAGGATATTCGTTGGAGAACGTGACGGAATCGACAATCTCGATCGTGCCCTTGTTGGCAAAGAAAGCTTCCCGTTCCCCGGTCAACGTGGGAGTTGGAATCTGGGCCGCACTGCCCTGAACAATTGCCGGAATGTCGATTGGAAACATTCGCCGCGGCTTGACGGACTGGGCGGAAGTGACCGCGTAGGCAAGTGAGTTACTTCCGATAAAGACTTTGTCGAACACGAAACCATTCAGGGACGGGTCCGTCGAGTCGATCGAAACCACGCCGCCCGTGACGTAATTCAACTGAAAATAGTAGATCCGCGCCGCGGTTCCCGTGGCCAGATTGACTGCCAGCGCACGCGTACCATCGGGCGTGAATACCAGGCGGCCAACGTTCCCCGAGGGCAGTTGGAACTGACGCCTCACCGCGCCTTCGAAAGGAACAGCCCGGGGGTCCACTTCGATGACTCGATTCACGGCGCTCACGTAGAGCATTCCATTCGGTCCCATCGCGAGGGAGCCCTGGCCATCGAGCAGCCCGGGGAGTGAAATGCGCCCCGCGCCGGTATTCGTCGCCAGGTCCACCGCTGTGACGCTCTGGCCCAGCGAACTCAGGATAAAGGCGCGACTCGAGTCGGAAGAGACCGCAATGTCCCTCGGATTCGGCCCGACGTCAATGAAGTTGGTTTGAATCAGCTGATCTGTGTCGGTACGGTACTGCACAAAGTTGCTGCCGTAGAGAATCAACAATCGCCGGCCATCGGGAGTGAGTGTCGCGGCAGTGACATTCTGCCCCAGATTCAGCGCGTTGCCAACCGGCTCAAAACTGCTGTTCAGGATGGTAAGAGAACCGCTTCCAGAGCGGGAGATGACGTAGTATTTAACATCACCGGCAGCCGGCGTCGCCCGCGACAGTACCGTAAACGCGTCCGTGGAGATGTTGAAGGTAGTGAGCGGCTCAAATGGATTGGTCTTGTAGACCGTCGCGGTTCCAGTAGGGCTTCCGGTAAAGGTGGGCAGCACAACGACGTTGCGGGCGGATAAGCTGGTCGCGGACAGAGCGACCAAAGCTAACGCCAACAGAATAGTCTGTTTGCGGGACAAAACGACCTCCTTAGGAGAGAAAACTTCGGGTGGGACGCGGGACGGACGCACTTAAGATGATAACACGCGACACGGAACGGAGTAGCAGAGGACGGGCAAAACCAAAGAAGCATTAACAAAGCGAAAAGGGGGAGCCGAAGCTCCCCCCTTTCAAACCACAGCCAGGTTTAATGGCCGAGGACTTCGGACCGGGAACCCGTACGGGAGCCGATCGCGTCGTCCATCACCAGGGCGAGATAGCCCATGGCCAACCGCTGGGAACCGATATCGCTGATGAAAGCGTATCCGTGACCATACTGGAAGGCGCACTGAGCAATCACATAACCCTGGAAGCCGGCAGTCGCGGTGACGGCGCCGCCGCTGGACAGCGACCAAACGAAGTGCTCACCACCGGTGATCGACGGCGACGGGTAGGACAAGCAGACTTTGCTGTTGCCAACCGTACCGTAGAAGTTCACGGTGCAAGCGCCGGTCTGGAG
>JAEUQD010000881.1 GCA_016789925.1 Bryobacterales bacterium
TTCGTTTCCTGCGCGAACGAAAATACCGTCTACGTCGTCGATACGGCCAAACGGCGAGCCACGGAACGCATCTCGGTCGCACTGCACGAAGGTGCGCCCGTCGGAGCGACGCCTAACGCCCTGACACTCGACAAGGACAACAACATGCTCTTCGTCGCGAACGCGGATAACAACGCCATCGCGGTGGTCCGCGTCGCCGAAGCCGGAGAAAGCGAAGTGCTCGGCTTTATCCCCTCGGGCTGGTACCCTTCCTCGCTGGCGCTCACGGGTAAGCAGAAATCCAAACTCTACATCGGCAACAGCAAAGGCTTGGGCTCCTATTCCAACGTCCGCGGACCGCACTCGCCGCTGCCGCCGGGCGACGAGGGCAAAGGCACCGTCAAGAGCCTGCAAAAAGGCAGTGTCAACATTATGAGCCTCTCCTCGATGAAATCGGAGCTGAAGAAGTGGACTCGACAAGTCTACGCCAACGTGCCCTACACCTCTGACATGCTGACACGGGCCAAGGCCCCCGCGGCCGCGTCAGTCATTCCGCGCGATGTTGGCGCGGGCTCGCCCATCAAGCACGTCATCTACATCATCAAGGAGAACCGTACTTACGACCAGGTCTTCGGCGATCTCAAACAAGGTAACGGCGATCCTCGCCTGACCATCTTCGGCCGCGAAGTGACTCCCAACCAGCACGCCCTGGCCGAGCAATTCGTCCTGTTCGACAACCTGTTCTGCGACGGAGAGGTGAGCGTCGATGGCCATTCCTGGTCGAACTCGGCTTATGCCACCGACTTCAACGAGAAGTTCTGGCCGCCCAACTATGGCGGACATAGCCGCGCCGTGCCCGCCGCGGCCTATGTTCCCTCCAGCGGCCACCTCTGGGACCTGGCCTCCCGCAAAGGCCTCACCTACCGGAGCTATGGCGAATACGCCACACGCTCCAGCGACGGCACGACCATGGAAGCCTCGCCCGGTGTGGGCGGATTGCTCGGACGCGTTGCCCCCAAGTTCAAACTCCCCGGCATGCGCGACCCCGATAACGCCCGTGAATTCATCCGCGAATTCGACGAATACGAAAAGAATTTCGAGAGCGCCGACCCGAACCGGCGGCTGCCGAATTTCATTGTGATGAGCCTGCCGGAAAACCACACGACGGGCACGACGCCCGGGCGTCCCACGCCGCGGGCGCAGGTAGCCAGCAACGACTGGGCTGTCGGCATGATCGTGGAACGGGTCACGAATAGCCGCTACTGGCCCGAGACGGCTATCTTCATCATCGAAGACGACGCCCAGGATGGCTCTGACCACGTCGATGCGCGCCGCACCACCGGCCTCGCCATCAGTCCGTACATCAAACGCGGCACAGTGGACTCGACTCTCTACACCACCAGTTCGATGCTCCGCACCATGGAACTTCTCCTCGGCCTTCCTCCCATGACCCAGTTTGACGCCGCCGCCACTCCCATGTACGCCGCCTTCGGCGACAAGGCCGACTTGACTCCCTACCAGCAGATCAAGCCGTTGATCGACATCAATCAACTGAACACGGTGACAGCCTGGGGCGCGCGCGAGTCCCTGGAGATGGATTTCTCCGAAGTCGACCGGACGCCGATGTTCGCCCTCAACGAAATCATCTGGAAAAGCGTCCGCGGCGCCGATTCGGAAATGCCGCTTCCCGTCCACCGCTTCTGGTTCCCCGGACAGCAGCGCAAAACAGCGCAGTAACGCGATTCTTGCGGGAGCCGTCCCTTTCATCGCAATGAAGAAAACGGCTCTCGCGGTTTTCGCTTTCCTGCTCGCCCTGTCCGGCTGCGCGGCCAGACGCGTGGGCGACATTCTCGGCAACCCGGCGCGGTACCAAGGGCGCGAGGTAACGGTAAAGGGCATGGTGACGCAGTCCACCGGCGCGATCTTCGCGGGCACTTACCTGGTGGATGATGGCACCGGCCGCATTCGCGTCATTACCAACTCCCCTGTGCCGCCCAAGGGAACTCCCGTTCAGGTTCGTGGCCGCCTGCAAAGCGGCGTCACGCTCGGGAACCGCTCGTTCGGAACCACCGTTCAGGAGAACGGCCGCCGCGTTCTGCGCAGCGCACCAGGTCCTCAACTGGCACGAAAACCGTAAGCCTTCCCGATCGTGACTTGACAGCGCATTCCGCTTTCGCGTATGACTGTCAATCACGCTCATGTGGCAACAACACTATACTCCGGTGGCTGAGAGTCTGGGTCTTTCGGCTCTCGTCGCCTCCTTACCCCTCTTTGTCTTGCTCTTTTTGATTGGACTTAAGCGTAAGCCTGCCTGGATTGCCGCGCTCTCCGGGTTGGCCGCCGCCGTGGTGGTTTCCCTATTCGTCTACCGGATGCCGGTAGGCACCATGCTAAGCGCCATTGGCTATGGCGCTGCCTTCGGACTGTTCCCGATCGGCTGGATTGTCTATTGGGCCATCGTCCTGTACCGCATCACCGTCGAAACGGGAAACTTTGAGATCATCAAAGACTCCATCGGCGGGCTGACTGACGACCGTCGTCTCCAGGCCCTCCTCATCGCTTTCGCTCTGGGGGCATTCATCGAAGGCGCGGCCGGATTCGGCACCCCGGTTGCTGTAGCCGCCGCCATGCTCACCGGCCTCGGCTTCTCACCCTTCTATGCCGCCGGCATCTGCCTGGTCGCCAACACCGCTCCGGTGGCCTTCGGCTCGATCGGCATTCCAGTGGTGACCCTCGCGGGCATCACCAAACTCCCCCTCGATCAACTGTCCGCCTGGGTGGGACGCATCTGCGCCCCGATCTCCCTCTTCATCCCCGCCTATCTCATGATGGTCATCGGCGGCTGGCGCGCACTCTCCGGCGTTCTCCCGGCGGCCATTCTTTGCGGCATCGCCTTCGCCGGTACCCAGTTCTATGTTTCCAACTACATTGGGCCCCAGTTGACCGATATCCTTTCGGCCCTGGCTTCCATTGGCGCTCTCGTCGCCCTCTTCAAAGTCTGGAAACCCAGCGACCACTTTCATATGGAAGACGCCTCCCAGGGGCACACCGTCGTCCGCCATCCCTTCTCACGGACCCTCCTCGCCTGGTCCCCCTATCTCTATCTCGTGATCTTCGTCCTGCTCTGGGGCAACGATAGCATCAAGGCCTATCTCAATACCGCCACGACCGTCTTTGCCTGGCCCGGCTTGCATAACCTCGTCGAACGAATTCCGCCCGTCGTTGCGACCGCCGCGCCATACGAAGCCCGCTATACTCTCAATCTGCTGGCCGCGTCCGGCACGGCTTGTCTGTTTGCCACCATCGCCTCGATGCTGACCCTGCGCCTTCCGGTCTCCAAGTATGTCTCGATTCTGTTCGCGGTGGGCCGCCAGCTTTTCCTCTCGATGGTGACCATCGCGGCTGTTCTCGGACTTGCTTTTCTCATGAACTACTGCGGTGCCACCGCCACGCTGGGTCTC
>JAEUQD010000889.1 GCA_016789925.1 Bryobacterales bacterium
GAAGCCGATTTCGTCAAGGTGGCCGACATCGAAGCAGTCCGCCAGCAGTTGGGTCCGCGAATCGTAGCCGCCACCGGAGTGATGACCAATTACGACCGCATCTACATCAACGGCCGCGAAGAGGATATCGCCGTCATCGGCTCCGACGATCAATACCGCGTCGTGCGCAATCTGGTGATCACCAGCGGCCGCTTCATGGACCCAAGTGACGTGGCCTTGCGCCAGAAAGTCGCGATGCTCACCACCGATCTGGCAAAGCGCTTATACGGAAGTCCACAAGCCGCCGTCGGACAGATCCTCAAACTCTCCGGACTCCAGTTCGCCGTCATCGGCACCTTCCGCGAACGCACGTCCACTTTCGGGCTCAGCGAACTCGGCGCCGAAACCGTTCTCATCCCGATCAGCGTCATCCGTTACTTCATTCAGGTCGAGCGTATCGACCCTCTCTACGTCCAAACCCGCTCCCCGCAGGATGTCGACGCGGTCGCCGCCGACGTCAAACAGATTCTTGAAAACCGCCACCGTCCCGGCGCACGCTACAAAGTGGAAACGCTCACCGCCTTTCTCGACGCGGCCAAGAACATCGCCGCCATTCTCACGTTGGTCCTGGTGTTGGTCTCCGCCATCGCTCTCATCATTTCCGGCATCGGCATTATGAACATCATGCTGGTCACCGTCACGGAACGCACGCGCGAGATCGGCGTCCGCATGGCCGTTGGCGCGTCGCGCCGCGAGATCCTCCAGCAGTTTCTCCTCGAAGCTGTGCTTATCTCCGTCGGCGGCGGTTTGATCGGCATCCTCTTCGGTGTCGCTGTACCCGTAACCGCCAACGCCCTCCAGAACGATTTCCAGGTGCCGGTGTCGAAACTGTCCATCGCGGTCGCCTTTGGCGTCTCGTTCGCCGTCGGCCTGGTTTTCGGGCTTCTGCCCGCCAACCGCGCCTCGAAGCTGAATCCGACTGAGGCATTGCGGTACGAATAGAAGGATGCGATTCCTGCCAGCCCTCCTCCTCGCGGCCCTCCTGAACGCCGAAGATTGGCCGCGCTTCCGCGGACCGTCCGGACAAGGCGTCTCCAGCGAAACCAACGTCGCCACCGAATGGTCCACGGAAAAGAACATCGCCTGGAAGACGCCAATTCCCGGGCATGGCTGGTCATCCCCCATCGTCTGGGGCGACCGCGTGTTTCTCACTACCGCCACTGAAGAGGGCAAGTCTTGCCACATCCTCGCCATCGACCGCAAGACCGGCAAGCTGCTTTGGGACACCGAAGTTCTGCGCCAGAACATTACGATGAACCGCAAGCAAAACTCGTTTGCCACCTCCACTCCGGTCACCGATGGCAAACGAGTCTACGCGGTTTTCGCGGGCGGTGGCATGGCTGCCGTGGATTTCTCGGGCAAGGTAATTTGGCGCAACGAGGAGGTCCACTACTACAGCGAACATGGCCTGGGCGCGTCTCCCGTCCTCTATCGCGACCTCCTGATCATGCCCTTTGACGGCAGCAGCACGGGCGAAGACAAGAAAGTGGGTTGGCAGAAACCGTGGGACCAGTCGTTTCTCGTGGCTGTCGACACCGCCACCGGCAAGCGGCGCTGGCGCACGGGGCGAGGCACCTCGCGCATCGGTCACGTCACCCCCACGTTTCTTACCGTCAACGGCGTTCAGCGGCTCATCAGCAGCGCCGGCGACGTGATCCAGGCCTACGAACCCTACACCGGCGAACGTCTCTGGTCCACCTACAGCCAGGGTGAAGGAGTCGTGCCATCCGTGGTGGTCGGCGAAAACCTCATCTTCACCTCTTCCGGCTTCGAAAAATCCACCATCCGCGCCGTCAAGCCCGATGGCAGCATTGCCTGGGAACAGATCAAGGGCGTGCCCCACATCCCCTCATACCTCTACGTCAAGCCGCACCTCTACACGCTGCACGAACAGGGTGTCGCGATGTGTCTCCGCGCCGACACCGGAGACATCGTCTGGCAGGAGCGCGTCGGTGGTAGTTTCTGGTCGTCACCGGTCTACGCCAACGGCATGATCTACTTCCTTGACGAAGAGTGCCATACGACGATCATCAAGGCGGGTCCGCAGTTCGAGGTAGTTCGCAAGAACCCGCTCGAAGGCCGCTGTCAGGCGTCGCCCGCGATCTCCCGCGGCTACCTTCTGATCCGCACACAAGATCACTTGTGGGCCGTCAAACCTAGGCCTTGATCGCCAGCAACGCGTCCAGCGGCGTACCCGTCAGCCGGCCTTCCATCTGCGCGAATCCGGCCTCTTCCAGCAACTGGGCATATTGCGAGAAACTCCGTTCCCTGCCCTCCGTACACAGCAGCATGTTCAACGACTGCATGTGTCCGTGGACAGGACCAGTCAAATCATCCGTCAGCAGTTTCTCGGCAATCAACAACCCGCCGCCCACCGGCAGCGCTTCATAGATCTTCCGTGCCAGCAGGCGAATCTTCTCGTCCGACCAGTCGTGCAGAATGCGCCCCACCGCATACAAGTCGGCTGGGGGCAATGGGTCTTGGAAGAAATCCCCGCCAATCAACTCCACCGCCGACCCCGCGGTAAACTCCCGTGCAAACTCGATCGCCTCCGGCAGGTCGAATACCGCCGACGCCATCTGCGGGTACTGTTCGCTGGCCGCCAGAGCCAAGTGGCCCGTGCCGCCGCCCACATCCACCAGCCGCGCGAACCGCGTCAAATCGAATGCCGACACCACGGCGGGCGACGAGATCAGTCCGAAACCATGCATGCCCAACAGGAATTCGCGTTTGGCTTCCTCGGTCCGGTAGAAGTGCGAAAACAAGCCGCCCTCCAGCCCGAACGTCTGCTTCCAGCGGTGGGTCCCTTCGCGCACGCCGTCTTCCAGGTTGGCCCACAGTTTCCAGAGAACCGTGTTCGAATAATCGATGTAGCCCGTCATGGTCGCCGGGCTCGACCGCCGCAAG
>JAEUQD010000952.1 GCA_016789925.1 Bryobacterales bacterium
CACCGAATCTTCAAATACGATGCAGCGATCCGCCGGCACGCCCAGAAGACCGGCCGCTTTGAGGTAGATGTCCGGCGCGGGCTTGGGATGAACGACATCGTGGCCATCGACCACGTGGAGAAAGTAAGGGGACAAGCCGGCCTCGCCCAGTACGAATTCGATATTGGCTGGCTCGGCGTTGGAGGCGACCGCTTTGGGGATGGCGCGGTAACAGTCGAGAAATCCGCGCACGCCATCGACGATGTGGATGTCCAGTTGCGGCCGCATCAGTTCGCGGTACACCTCTTCCTTGGCCGCTCCATGGGCGTGGATCAGGTCGGCGGTGAGGTCCGCGCCAAAGAAGTCGCGGACGATTTCGTCATTGCGCAATCCGTGCATGCGGCCCTGGACGCGTTCGGGCGAAACGCCGTGGCGTTCCAGATAGATCTCCCAGGCGCGATTGTGGAGGGGGGTGGAGTGGACGATGACACCGTCCAAGTCGAAGATAAAGGCTTCGGCGTTGCTCAATGTTTTAGGGTAGCAGGCACGGGGGTGAGGTCGGAGTCGGAGCCAATCGGCATGTGCGCGCGCCACCAGTCTTCCGCGCTCTCGCGGGTCCAGGGCTCAACGTCGCAGGCGGCGAGCGCCTGGCGCAAATCGAGGGCCGACTGGGGGCGCAGGTCGGGATCTTTGGCCAGGCACTCGAGGACAACGCGGTCCAACTGCGGCGGCACTTCGTTTTCCGAACGCTCGGACGGGGGAACCGGTTCGTCGCGCACGTGCGCCAGCGCTGTGGCCATCGCGGTGTCGCGCTCGAAGACGAGGCGCCCGGTAAGCAGCCAGTAGGCTACACAACCGAGCCCGTAGATATCGGCCCTGGCGTCGAGATTGGCGGAGCCGTGGATTGCTTCCGGCGCCAGGTAGGCCGGTGTGCCGGCAATCGCCTCGCCCGTGAGGGCCGTCTGGTCGCGCGAGTCCAGCTTGACCAGGCCAAAGTCGAGCACCTTGACGAAGTCGAAGTTGTAGCCCAGCCGGCACGCCAGGATGTTCCGGGGCTTGATGTCGCGGTGGATGAGCCCGCGGGCGTGCGCTTCAATGAGCGAATCGCAAACCTGAATGAGCATGGCGACCGCGCGCCCCGCGGGCAGGGGACCGTACCGGGAGACCAGCGTTTGCAGGTCTACCCCGGCGAGCAACTCCATCACGTAATAGAAAACACCGTCTTCGTTGATGCCGTAGTCGTAGAGTGCGACGGTGTGCGGCGAATGGAGTCGCGCGGTCGCTTCGGCTTCGATCCGGAAGCGTTTGGCAAGCGCGGAGTAGTTGCCGACCTGAGCCAGCACGTCGGCACGGATGAGCTTCACGGCAGCCTGGCGGCCGACAACGCGATGTTCCGCCCGCCATACCTCGCCCATGCCTCCACGGCCGAGCTGCTCGATCAATTCATATCCGCCCATGTCGCGGGCAGCTTTTACCTGCGCGGCCAGGTGATAAATCAATTTGGCGAGGGAGGCGGCTCCCCACGCCAGCAAGAAATTCGCCGCAAACAATACCAGCCAGAGCGCCGGGGGCGGGTTTGTGGCATTGCCGAGAACGATCTGCGTGGCCAAACCGATAGGTCCCATCCACGCCGTGGCCAACGCCGAAAGGAGCGCCTTGCCGTAGGTGGTCGGCACCGCCAGTGCAAAGATCACAATCCAAACCGCCAGCGACGAATTACCGCGAATGGGTTGATCCGCCGACCAGGAGATGGCATTTTCCGCGAGCGACAGGAATAGTCCCACGATCACCTGAACCACCAGGCTGGCGTCCAGAATGCGATGCGGTGACATGATCTTGCTCCGCAGTCGCGACAGAACCCAAAGAAAGACGCCGCTGGCGACCGTACCGGCCAACGCCAACGAATAACTGAGGGGCGCGATACGGGGGTCGATCCATCCCGGCTGGATCAGACGCCCGACGGCATAGACGGTGCTCGCCGCGATGACGACAGAGAGCGCAACCCAGCCCATCCGCCGTAACGACTCGTTTACGATCTCCCGCGGAAGTTCGCGGTGCTCGACTGACGGCACGGGTGTCGCCGGTAGCGTCGAATCCTGATCCATCTGTGGATATGGTACTGCCTTGCCGGATGCTAAAGAAGGGGTTTCAGCCGCGCCGCACCCACGACGAGCGCGACGAGGTTCCAGGCTACGACCAGGGCGAACACCCAATTCATCCGCTCCAGCAAGCGGAAGCGCCCCGCTTTGAGTGAATAGACACCGAGTGCCATGGCCGCCGCCTTCACGCCGAGCAGTCCGAAGATGGGCGAGGGCGAGAGTTCCATGGCCACCCTGACCAGAGGATTGCCCTCTTGCACGCCGACGAGGAGGAAGGCGAGCGTGGTCAGGAAGTCCAACATCTGTAAATAGGAATACTGCCAGAAAACTGACGTCACTCGATTACCCTCACAAAGCGGAAGACTGTTCCCGACAGAGTTAGGGTAAAGGGTGGAAGTGTATCACGTAAATAGACCGATGTAATACAACCGGGGTGTCCGGTACTAGTATGGGAACGCCTTCTTGCGGCGTTCCTCGCGCTCTTGCCGGATCTTGTCAAACTCCTCTTGTTGCGAGGGGTTCAAAATCGCGCGGATCTGGCCGGTCTGGTGCTGTTGGACTGCTTGGAATTCCGGACGGTGCTTCTCGTAGACTTCGCGGTACAAAATGCGGGTTTGGTCGAGAATGGTGATGAGCCGGTCTTTTTGCTCTTTGGAGAGTTTCAGACGGGTTTCCATTTCGGCCACGTACTTCTGGCGGTACTGTTCGGAGGAACGCGCGGAGGCCGCACTCACGCTCTTGGAAGAGTAGAGCCAATAGCCGAGCGAACCAACGCCGACTCCGCTGGCGAAGGTCAAAAGGAGATAGAGGGCAGCGGCCGCGTCGAAACGCTTCATCGTTTGACTCCGGCCTCATCTACGACGAGGTCGGCGAAAGCCATCGCCTCGGGAGTGTGGTCGGCTTCCAGCGCCTCCAGGTAGGTGCGCTCATACATCGGATTGACGTCGAAGGGGGAGAGTTGAAAGACCGCGATCGCGAAGCAGACGGTGGCGGCAGCGGTGGCAATGACACGCGCGTATCCCCGTAAGCGCCAACTCAGGCTGCGGCGTGCCTCAATTCGTTCCCACAGCCGGGGCATAAAGCCGGCCGAAGGATCGACTTCCGGGCAGGACTCCCGGTAACGCGCCATCAGATGCTGTAGACGATCGTTCTCTTCAGACATCTTTCTATCCCAAACATCCTACCTCAAAAAACGCTCTCCGAGCCCCAAAAGGTTACAGGAGACGCTCAATCCGCGGCACCCTCCGGCTTGGCTCCTGCCTGTGAACGTTCGTAGGCTTTCAGAACACGCTGGCGCGCGCGGAACAACCTCACCTTCAGCGCGTTTTCATTCACCTGGTAGATTTGCTCCAATTCGCGCAGCGAAAGACCTTCTACTTCCTTTAGTGTCAATAGGATACGATCTTCTTCGCTGACTTCGCTGAGCAGGGCCTGGACAAATTCGCGGACCTCAGCCGCCTGCCTCCGGTCGGCTTCCTGCTTGCCGCCGGCCGCCGAATCGGCTGCGATTAATTGTTGTTCAGAGAGATCGGCCATCAATGACTCGTGCCGTCGTTTCCGCCGACGCAAGTAATCGTAGCCCGCATTCACCGTTAACCGGTACAGCCAAGGCTCAAAGACCTCGGCCGCCCGAAGTTGGTCGAGCGAATAGTACAGGCGCAAGAAGACTTCCTGGGCCACATCCTCAACGTCTTCCGGTCGCCCGATCAACCGGGAAATGGTGCCGAAGACGCGCTTGCGGTAAGCCAGGACGATCTGATTAAACGCGGCATCATCGCCGTTCCGTGCGCGTTCAATCAGACTGAAGTCACATTGCATCCGGCTTGTCCATTGGACATGCCGGTTTCCGTCGCGGTTTCAACTTCAGCGGGTGGACCGGCAAACTGCTAGGTTACCCGGAAACTGTTGTATTGACAAAACCGATTCGTGTTGTGTCGGTCCCGGCCGTAGATCAAGCTGCCTTCCGGCGTTTGCGCAAAGGAGCTTCGTCTGCCACTTGACTGTATCGTTCCAACGAGCGAATCAGCGTCTTCACGGCAACCAGACGCTTATGCAGCAACGGCAGGCTCTCGATGGCAGGAGAGCGTAGGGGGGAGGATTTTCCGACCATGGCAGCACTATATCAGTACTAGTGGTACCAGTCAACCCCCTCCGTGCTAGAGGGTATCTCTTGGTCCCCGACAGGTTGATACACTACCCCTAGGTGAGCTTGTACGGTCGGTGGATGCTGCGCTGGGAGGATCGCCTCTCCCGAGCCGACTCCAACCGGGTAGCCCGGCCGTTCGACTGGGGCCTGGACTGGCTTGGTCTCGCCCCCCACGACGACTCCTATCAGGCCATTGCCACGTTTTCCCGCCAAGCGATCGCGCAGCACTCCGGGTTCTTCCAGTATCCGTGTCCGCGGGATTTCCAACTGGAAGGGAGCACCTTGCGGTTTACCAGTCCTGTCGAGTCGCCCCATCCGGAGAACAACACGGTTTGGGCCGAATTCTTCGAAGCGCGGCAATCCCGCGGCCGCGCCGTTCTCGTCATTCCGCAGTGGAATTCCGACGAGCAGAGTCACCTCGGTCTGTGCCGTCTGCTACAGCAGGCCGGCATCTCGGCGCTCCGTCTGAGCAAGGCGTACCACCATCGCCGCATGCCCCCGGAGCTCCGCCGCGCCGATTACCACGTATCGAGCAACATCGGCCGGACGATCCATGCTACCCGCCAGTCCGTCGTCGATGCGCGAGGCTGTCTCGACTGGCTCGAGTCCAGGGGCTATCACCGTCTTGCCATTCAAGGGACCAGCCTCGGTTCCTGCGTCGCCCTGCTTACCGTGGCTGCCGACACACGCCTGCGCGCGGCCGCCTTTAACCACGTGTCGATGCGGTTCTCCGACGTGGTTTGGACGGGCGTGTCGTGCCGGCACATCCGCGAAACCCTGGAAGGGAACATCACGCTGGAACAGCTCCAGGACTGCTGGGCGTGCATCAGCCCGGCGTCCTATCTGGAGAGCTTGCGGAATCGGGAGTTGGCATCTTTGTTAATCTGGGCGCGGTACGACACGACATTCCTGCCGGAATACTCGCGGCAGGTGTTGGATTCGTTTCGCAAACTGAAGCTAGGCCACGAGATATTCACATTGCCGTGCGGACATTACACGACGGCCAAGCCCCCTTACGTGTGGATGGATGGTTTTGCGATGGCGCGCTTCCTCCACAAAATACTGTAGTAGCCAAGAAAAAGACCCCACCGGTAGCACTGCCTCAGTAATCCTCTTGACTTTCCCCTTCCCTTGAGGCACTATGATTTCATCACTGAGAAAGGAGGTGGTCCAGCACGATGGATTCATGTAGTTGTAGATCTGAGAT
The DNA here is from genome assembly GCA_016789925.1 of Bryobacterales bacterium. Taxonomy (GTDB): domain Bacteria; phylum Acidobacteriota; class Terriglobia; order Bryobacterales; family Bryobacteraceae; genus JADLDI01. Next base: position 5,432 of record JAEUQD010000952.1, read on the forward strand.
GAGCACCACACAGGAGGTGGCCGACTCTTAAGTCGACTGCTCTCACTTTCCAGGTCACGTTTCAGTGACGGGACCGCCGCTCCTGTGGACCGGCTACCCACTGTGTGACTTTTGATGATCTGAGACCCCCTGCGGGCTTACGCCCGTGGGGGGTTTTCGATTTGTAGCTTCAATGACTTGCCTCTGGTAGGCGCGGCCGCGCGAGACCCGCTCCGTTCGATGTCCGATTGGCACTTTCCGGTTGAGTTATGGACCCGTTCACTGTAATCTTCTTTTGTTGGTCAAGATTGCGACGCATTCTAGGATGCGTATTGACATGCCATGCGTGTCGTGTATTCAAAACTGTATTGTTTTGTTATGTTTCTCGGAGTCTAAACGATGAGCACCCAACCCGTTCAACCGAAACCGATCCCCCAGCCCGGCTTGGTTCAGATCTCCTCCTCTTCCGAACAGTCGATTGAGCAGATCATTCAGCAACGCCTGGCCGAGGAGCGAGCCAGGCTAGAGGGGGAGGCCGGACTGCACAAACGTGAAGTCCACCAGTTCAAGCGTCCGGTGGAACGTCCGTTCACGAAGGATCAGCGCGGCCATACCACGTTGCTGTTTGGCGGCTTGACCTGGAAGCACGAGAAACTCGTCCATGGCGCACTGGAGGGCCTAGGCTATCTGGCTGAGGTTCTACCCACCCCGGACGTAAGCGCATTTCAGGCGGGCAAGGAGTTCGGCAATAACGGCCAGTGCAACCCCACCTATTTCACGGTAGGAAACGTCGTTCAATACCTCCAGTCGCTGGAAGCCCAGGGCCTCAGCAAGCAGGAAATCATTGACCGGTACGTGTTCTTCACCGCCGGGGCTTGCGGACCGTGCCGCTTCGGCATGTACGAGGCCGAGTACCGTCTCGCCCTCCGGAACGCCGGTTTCGACGGCTTCCGCGTCCTGTTGTTCCAGCAGGCGGGCGGCCTGTCGCAATCTGACTGCGAAGCCGGCCTGGAGATGAACCTGGACTTCTTCCTGGGTATTTTGAACTCGCTCAACTGCGGGGACGTGCTCAACGAGGTTGGCTACCTGATTCGTCCGTTTGAGGTGACGCCCGGCCAGACGGACCAGGTTCTGGACCGGATGATGGACTTCATGCACGAGGTCTTCGCCCGGAAGAAGCCATACAGTTTGGAAGACAAGCTCCCTGGATTCCTGAGCGGTTTCAAAGATACGGCGGAATACCTGGGCAAGTTTGCGAACCAGTTGACCGGCGACGACATTACCAAGCCGCTGGAACGCTGCCGCGAGATGTTCGACGAAGTGGAAGTGGACCGTCTGCGCGTGAAGCCCATCGTCAAGATTACGGGTGAGTTCTGGGCGCAGACCACCGAAGGCGACGGCAACTTCAACATGTTCCAGTTTCTGGAACGGGAAGGCGCACAGGTTCTCGTTGAGCCCGTGGGCACCTGGATCACCTACATGATCCACCAGGTCATCCAGCGCTACAAAGACCAGAAGGGCCTCGAAGAGGGGGCCGTTCTCCCCCCCATCTGGCAACTCGGCAAGCGCGCGAAGATCGAGTGGAACTATCGCAACAAGGTGGCCAAACTCCGGCTGGCCGAAACCATTTTCAAGCGCGAATACCACAAGCTGATTGAAGCCCTCGGCGGCATCGGCCATCACCTGGCGGACCAGTATGAAATGCAGCGGCTGGGCCATCCCTACTACAACTCCCGCGCCGGCGGCGGCGAGGGGCACCTGGAGATCGCCAAGAACATTTACTATTCGAATAAAGACCTGGCACACATGGTGTTGTCGGTGAAACCCTTCGGTTGCATGCCCTCGACGCAGTCCGACGGGGCACAGGCGGCGGTGGTCTCCCATTACAAGGACATCATCTACCTCCCCATCGAAACCTCGGGCGAGGGCGAAGTGAACGCTCACTCCCGCGTCCAGATGGCGTTGGGTGAAGCGAAGAACAAGGCGAAGCGCGAATTCGCCGAGGTATTGGAGAGAACCGGCATGTCGCTGGATGACTTGAAGGCCTATGTCGACGAGCACCCAGAGACTCGCCGTCCCATGTACCAGGTGCCGCACACGAAGGGTGTCGTAGGAACGGCGGCGAATTTCGCCCTTCACATCGCGGATCGTGCTAAAAAAGAGAACTGGACCCCGAAAGCAGTCGTCGCAGTTAACTAGCTCGAAATTCGGAGGAAAGTTCAACAAAAATGGCACGTCATCTTTCGATTGGTCTCGACATCGGCTCCACGACAGTGAAAGCGGTGGTTGTGGATCCCGCTACGGACGAGATCGTCTGGCGGGATTATCAGCGCCACGACACAAAACAACCGGAAAAATCCATCGAGTTCCTCAAGCGGATCGAGTCTGAAGTGGAAGGCTTCTCGCGCGAAGACACACGCATCTTCGTTACGGGCTCGGGAGGCTCCGGCATCGGACGCTTTCTTGGCGCGAAATTCGTCCAGGAAGTCAACGCCGTTTCCCTCGCTGTTGAGAAGCTCTATCCGCGCTGCGGGTCGGTCATTGAACTCGGCGGGCAGGACGCCAAGATCATCATCTTCAAAGAGGATCCGGAAACGGGCCGCAAGAAGAAGATCCCGTCGATGAACGACAAGTGCGCCGGCGGTACCGGCGCGGTGATCGACAAGATCAACGCGAAGCTGCGTATCCCCTCCGAAGAACTGTGCAACATGGGCTACAAAGGCCTGAAGCTGCACCCGGTGGCAGGGAAATGCGGTGTGTTCGCCGAAACCGACATCAACGGTCTCCAGAAGTCCGGCGTTCCACCAGACGAACTGATGGCCTCGCTCTTTGAAGCGATCGTTATGCAGAACCTTTCGGTTTTGACGCGTGGGAACACCCTGCGTCCCGAGGTGCTGTTGCTTGGCGGTCCCAACTGCTACATCAAGGGCATGCAGGACTGTTGGAAGACCAACATTCCGAAGATCTGGGCCGAACGGAACACGCCTCTTCCGGAAGGCGAGAATCCGGAAGACCTCATCAAAATTCCGACGAACGCGCAGTACTTCGCGGCGCTCGGCGCCGTTGAGTTCGGCAAAGACGAAGACGCTCATATCGGCCGCTACGCGGGCACCGACAAGTTGGAGTGGTATATCAATGTCGGCCGCGACGAGGAAAAGAAGAAGAAGGGCGGCAACGGCGGACTGGCGAAGAACGCCGACGATCTGGCGGCTTTCAAGGACAAGTACCGCCACAAACAATTCGTTCCGGAGACCTTCCAGCCGGGCCAGGTAGTGGAAGGCTTCATCGGCATCGATGGAGGCTCGACTTCCACCAAGGCGGTCCTCATCTCGAAGGACAGGGAACGCCGCATTCTGGCCAAAGCGTATCAGCTTTCCAAGGGCAACCCCATCGAAGACACGATGGAGATTTTCGCCAAACTGGAACAACAGATTACGGACCAGGGCGCGACGCTCAAAGTATTGGGCGTGGGTACCACCGGCTACGCCAAGGACATTCTGCGCGACGTTATCGGAGCGGATGCTTCGGTGGTGGAGACCGTGGCGCATACCCAGGCCGGGTTGCACTTCTACGACAATGTCGATGTCATTTGCGACGTCGGCGGCCAGGACATCAAGATCATCATCCTGAAGAACGGCCGCGTCAAGGACTTTAAGCTCAATACCCAGTGTTCAGCCGGCAACGGCTACTTCCTGCAGTCGACGGCCCAGGGCTTCGGCTTTGAAGTGACTGAGTTCGCCGATATCGCGTTCGGCGCGAAGTCCTACCCCAGTTTCGGCTACGGCTGCGCGGTATTCATGCAGTCCGATATTGTCGACTTCCAGCGTCAGGGATGGAAGCCGGAAGAGATCATGGCCGGTCTCTGCAACGTGCTGCCCAAGAACATCTGGCTGTACGTATCGCAGATTCCGAATATTTCGGCAATCGGCACCCGCTTCCTGCTCCAGGGCGGCACCCAGTACAATCTGGCCGCCGTGAAGACCCAGGTGGACTTCATCGAATCGCGCTTCAAGGGTAAGGACGTCTCCGCCGACGTGATCGTTCACCAGCATTGCGGCGAAGCCGGCGCGATCGGCGCTGGTCTCGAAGCCGGGCGCTTGTGGGACAACGGCCGCGTGTCCACTTTCATCGGGCTCAAAGCCGTTCAGGAAATCCAGTATCAGACGACGCGGTCAGAAGCGACGCGGTGTTACTTCTGTAAGAACAAGTGCTTGCGAACGTTTATCGACGTCAAGACAAGCAACCTCGCCGATAGCGCCTACCGTCCGGCCAAGTCCAAGGTTCCGCTTGCGGCCGATACGCAGCGGCTCATTATCGCCACCTGCGAGAAGGGCACGGTCGAGGACATCAACGAGATGCGCCAGATCAAGGGCTCGCTCGACAAGATGAAGAAGGAGAACCCGAATCTCGTCGAGATCGCGGCCCGCGCTGTCTTCCGCGTTCCGGACACGCCCAGTGTGGCCGATCCGGCCCCGCGGATTCAGATCACTTCATCGCAGAAGAAGCGCGCGGAGTTGATCAAGAACCGCGCCTCCCTGCGCATCGGCATGCCGCGAGTGCTCAACATGTACTCGCAGACGCCGGTGTTCACGGCTTACTTCGCTTCGCTCGGCATCAAGGCCGAGAACATGATCTTCTCGGACTACACGAGCGAAGAACTCTACAAAGCCGGGGCCAAGCGCGGTTCCATCGACCCCTGTTTCCCCTCCAAGTTGGGCATCCCGCACGTGCACAATCTGCTCTATGTGCACCACGCCAAGAAGCCGCTCGATTACATCTTCTTTCCGATGATCGACTGCCTCACCAGCGATCTTTCGGGAGTGCAGGGTACGCGGTCGTGCCCGACGGTGGCTACCACGCCGGCCGCGGTAAAGGCTGCGTTTACCAAAGAGGGCGACCTGTTTGCCGAGAAGAACGTCACGTTCCTCGATACGTTCGTCAACGTCGGTAAACCCGATATTTTCGAACGCCAGATGTGGGAACAGTTCAAGGACATTCTCGGTCTTTCTCCCGAGGAAAACGCCCGCGCCGTCAGCGAAGGTTATAAGGCGCTCGACGTATTCAATAATGTGACGCTGCGCGGTCTGGGCCGCGAGGTGCTTGAACAGTTGGAGCGTGAAGAACGCCTCGGCATCGTGCTTCTCGGCCGTCCCTATCACAACGACCCCGGCGTCAATCACGAGATTCTGGAAGAGTTCCAGAAGTTGGGTTATCCCGTCTTCTCGCAGGACGCCTTGCCGATCGACGATGACATCGTCTGGCGTCTGTTTGGTGACGAGGTCCGGTCCGGCGAAATTTCGGATCCCATGTCGATTGCGGATGTGTGGAAAAACTCCTACTCCGAGAACACATCGCGCAAGGTCTGGGCCGCCAAGTACGTCGCGCGGCATCCGAACCTGGTTGCGCTGGAGCTATCCAGCTTCAAGTGCGGCCACGATGCACCGATCTACACAGTCGTGGAAGAAATTGTTGAACATTCCGGCACTCCTTACTTCTGCTTTAAGGACATCGACGAGAATAAGCCTACCGGTTCGATCCGTATCCGGACGGAGACCATCAGCTATTTCCTCAAGCGGTACCGGGAAGATATAGTCAACAACAAGAAGAAGTCGGCGACGATTGAGAACCAGTTGAAGGAGTTCGAAGACAGGCTCCGCCGGCAGATGCTCAAGGAGAGGCTCTCCCACATGCAGCGGGAAGAGCACTCCGAAGGGGTTCTGCCTACAATCCACGTCAGCGTCGGCGCCCTGGCGGCCTCACAGCCGCGCCCGCCGGCCCACCGCCCCAGCGGCGATTAGGCGCAGCGCCGCACGACCAAAGCGGCGTTTTTGCTTCCAAACGCGATACAGTTGCACACGGCCGTCTCGACATCGAGCGGCCGTGCTTCATTCGGAACGTAATCCAGGTCACATTCGGGGTCGGCCGAGTCCACGTTCAGGGTCGGGTGGACCACGCCGTCCCGCATCCCGAGCAGTGTAGAGGCAAGCCCGGCGGCTCCACAGGCACCCTGAGGATGTCCGATCAGGCTCTTCAAGGCGGAGCCCGCCAGTTTCGAAGCATGCTCGCCAAAGGCAATCTTGACCGCCTTGGTTTCGATCCGGTCGTTCAATTCGGTGGACGTCCCGTGGTAACTCACGTACTGGACGGCTTCCGGGGTCACTCCCGCCTCGTCCATCGCCAGCCGCATCGCCCGCGCCGGTTCCTCGCCGCTTTCCTCCAGCCGCACACGGTGAAACGCCTCGCAGGTGGACCCGTAACCCGCGATCTCTCCATAGATCTTCGCTCCGCGGGCCTTCGCCTTTTCAAACTCTTCGAGGACGAAGAACCAACCGCCTTCGCCCAGGACGAATCCGGTCCGATCGCGCGAAAACGGCCGGGAGCCTCTTTGGGGCTGATCGTTCCAATTGGCGGTGAGAATCCGCATCACCATGAATCCACGCAAGATCAGCGGGGCAATCGGAGCATCCACGCCGCCCGCGATCATCGTGTCGAGCACGCCGTGGCGGATGTTCCGGTAGGCGTAGCCGATGGCGTCGGTCGAGGATGTGCAGCCCGTCGAAACGATATGCGACAGTCCCCGGAACCAGACCCGCATCGACACATCGCAGGCCATCGACCCTATGGTCGAACTGGGGATCACATACACGCAGCACTGTGTGTGCAGCCCGCCAAACCACAC
>JAEUQD010000969.1 GCA_016789925.1 Bryobacterales bacterium
TGAAGAATCCGCGGTTGCCGGCGTCACGCTAAAGCCTGCGGGCGCCGCACCGCCGTCGCGCGTCCGCAGCCGCCACGAGTTGTACGGTGGCGTGCCCTGCGAGACCTGAAGCGTCTGCGAACTTGCCAGGCCCGCAAAGACGGTCTGCGCCGCTAGCCCGGTGATCACCGGCTCAGGGTTGAGTTGAATTCCGAAGGGCGCTTGAGGCGTCTGCAGGTTCGCCGGCGGATTCAGTACTTGGCAGTTCAGAAAACCAGGGCGCTGAAGCGCTTCGGCGGGAAGTGTTACCGATGTCACCGTGCCTCCGCCGCGAGGCGCCGAAGTTAGGCCGACGGCCGGGCCAAATACCAGGGTCAACGGAATCCTCATTTCATAGCCATAGATAGTTACGGCGAGTTGCCGGCGTCCCGCCGTGGCCGCCTTGGGTTCGATGGCGCAAAATCCGCCCAGTCGAATGCCATCCGAATGGTCGATCTGGATCGAGCCGAGCGTCTGAACGACGCTGCCGGTGACTACGGCCAGCGACGCCTGCGAGATGTCGATGTTGCTGCGGAGTACACTGGCAACCGTCGCGCGCAGTTCCGTCGAGTCGATCAACCGGGTGGGCAGTGGGGTTACGACATTGTTCAGAACTGACCACCTCACGACAGATGCGGATGTGAAGCCGGTCCCCCGAACTGTGATGAAGGCGTCATCGGCGCTCCTCCGTAGTACAGTCGGACAGAACGGCGCAACCTGTGCTCCCGCCCCGGTGACGATCATGGCCGTAACCACCAACACCCTCCACCTCATCGTTCGCCTCCTTCGAGGGCCGAAACGATTCGCGGGTTCGCGGTCATCGTGTCCAGCAACAGCGGCACACTGACATCCGGTGCCGTCACCAGATACATGCCGAGCCCGATCGGTGTGAGCCGTGAGATGGCCTCCGTCGAATCAATCCTGCGAACCTCCCTGGTCTTTGAGTGGATGCTGTAGATTGCGTTCGATTCCTGGTCGGCAATCAGCACGCACTCGCCCGATCGCCCAATGCCCACTGGTTTCATCGCCCGTACTTCGCCAACACGCGCCGGCCCTGTTGAAAAATAGTCGATGTACCCTTCCGTATCCACTTGGACCCAATCTCCGTTTTCCAGAATCACGCCCCAACGGCCGGGCGAACCCGGAGCCAGCGTTCCATCGCCGGCACTCAGCCAAAGCCTGTTGCTGCCGTCGCTCACCAGCACTGACCGTCCGTTGTCGGCCACGGCCGCCAACTCCGTAGCGTCGTCCGGCATAGCGTTCCAGTCAGACACCGCAAACTCACCCCTGCCTAAGCCTCGAACGGTCCACACCCGGTGGTCCGCCCTGTACAAGCAGGCGATCGTGTCGCCGTCCGAACTCAAGACCATCGAGTCCGGGTTGTCGGGCACGCCCAGCGCCCTCGAATTCGACCACAAGCGCACGACTCCGTCGGACCCAAAACCCACTAGCTGTTCCACCGCCACAGAATACAAGCCCGCTTTGGGAAGCGTGGCAGCCTCTTGGCGCGAGACACTGGCCGCCCCCGGCGAACCTGAAAAGACCAGCCAGCGGCTATTGGCAAGGTCGGCAAAACGGCCGAGATGGAATCCCCTGACAA
>JAEUQD010000980.1 GCA_016789925.1 Bryobacterales bacterium
TTGTGGTCGTGGCATTGGGCGCAGCCGACGGTGAGGCCGAGGAAGACACGGGTGGTGACATCGACTCGATCGTTATCGCTTTCCCCAAGGGTTTGAAAGCCGAGAGCGGGGAGGAGTGCGGTATCGTTCAACTGGTCGGCAGCGAGTTGGGCTTTGACGAAGGTGTCGTAGGGAAGGTCCTTGTTGAAGGCCTCGATCACCCAGTCGCGGTAGCGGAAAGCGTTGGGATAGGGGGTGTCTTCGCGGGCAGCCTGCTGGCCGTCGGAGTAGCGGGCGAGGTCGAGCCAGTGGCGCGCCCAGCGTTCGCCGTAGTGGGGCGAGGCGAGGAGGCGGTCAACCACCTTCTCGTAGGCGTTGGGGGAACGGTCGTTGAGGAAGGCCGTAATTTCTTCGGGTGTGGGCGGCAGGCCGATGAGGTCGAAGGAAAGGCGGCGGATGAGGGTGCGGCGGTCGGCGGGCGGGTTGGCCTTGAGGCCGGCCTTGGTACGTTCTACCTGGAGAAGCGCGTCGATCCCTCCCGCTGAGGATGGTTTCCGAACCGGTTGCAACGACCAGAAGGTGTGGGAAGGCGAAGCAGCTTTCGTTTCGGGCCAGGGGAGGCCGGAGTCGATCCACTGGCGAAGACCGTCGATCTGTTCCGGCGACAGTTTCTCGGTGGGCGGCATCTTGAGCTTCGCGTGGCGCTGCTCCACCGCTTGCATCAGGAGACTTTCGGAAGATTTACCGGGGAGGACGGCCGGGCCGGACTTGCCGCCGCGGAGCACGGCTTCGCGGGAGTCCAAACGCAACCCGCCAAGGGCGGTCTTGGTGTGGCAGGCGAAGCAATGGTTAGCGAGAACAGGCCGTACTCGCTGCTCAAAGAAGTCGTTGGGGGTAGCCGCCCAAGCGGGTAGCATAAGAAGCAATGCGAGGGAGGCGCGCATAAGACGGGGTACACAGATTGTAACGCCGCACGGGGATTGTATACAACGTCAGTCGTAGCGGCCATCGAGGAACCACTTGCCGGTAAAGGCATCGCGGTAGAGGCGGTAAATGGTTCCATCGGAGAGTTCGATGTCGAAATCGTCGCGAGCCCAGGGGTTGGTAGTCCACCAGTCGCCGGAGGTTCGCCAGGGTCCGGCGCAGTGGAGGACACGTCCCTGGATGCTTTGCGCTTTGAGATGCTCCGGCGGTCCCTCGCGGGGCTGAACCTGAGCGGGGCGGGAGGGCCGGAAGACGCGGAAGGCGAGTTGGGTAGCGGGAACCTGGACGGGGGACGGCGGAGGGGTCAACGGAGGACCGACGCGGAAAGCGCCGGGGCGGTGGGTGTCGACGATCTGCGGAGAGCCGACGTTGCCTATGCCGACCAGGGCGATGAGGCGCTGGATAGTGAGTTCAAGTTTCTCCGGAGCGGGCGTGGGCGGGACAAAGAGTCCGGATTGGAGCGAGCGGGGCCTGGCGGGTTGCAGCGTGATGGCGACGCGGGCGATGGGGGCTGCCGGAGGCCGGGCCTGGAGATCGAGTTGAAGCAGTTTGAGGAAATGGAGCGGGTCGCGCGAAGGGACAGGAAAACTGAGAGTCCGTTCGTGCCGGGTTTTGTCGGTTAAGGCCAGGTTGAGAGTCACGGCCAGAGCCGCGAGGCCTTCGCCTTGCAGTTGCCGGCAAAGCGAGGTGAGGAGGGAAGAGAGCAGGAAGCTGAGTGGCTCGAGGAGTTCGATGGGGTCGTCCAGATCGACGGATTCGCTGAAGATTTTGAGAAGGGCGTCGGGTCTGAGAGGAACGCCGTCGCGGCCCTGGACAAGCTGATAGAGGCGCGCGCCTTCGGGGCCGAAGCGCTCGGCGAGGCCGGATTCGGGCAGGGCGGCGAGGTCGCGAAAGGTGTGGAGACCCCAGCGGTGCAGGACGTCGAGGATTTCCGGCGCGGTCTCCAGGAGGTCGAGGGGAAGGCCGCCGAGGCGGGCGGCTTCTTCGCCCGGAGGGATGACGACAATGCCGGGGTAGCCGCGCGCGGCATAGACGGCGGCATTGGGGTTGGCGGAAATGGCGACATTGGCCTGGGGTCCGGCTTGGGCGTGGATGGCTTTGGCGATGGAGTAGGGATTGCCGAGGAGGCGCTCCATGCCGGAAATGTCGAGGAGGACGGAATGGGGGTCGAGGGACTGGACGTGGGGGGAGAAGTGGCGGGGGATGCCGGAGGAGGCAATGCCGGGAGCGTGGATGGCCGCGAAGAGCTTACTTTCGCCTTTCATTCGCCTACCGGCGATTATAACTTGTCGAGAGCCTGTTGGAAATCGGCCAGCAGGTCGCGCCAGTCTTCAACGCCGACCGAGATGCGGACAAGACCGTCAGTGACCCCGGCGGTTTCGAGTTCGGCGGGCGACAGCGGGGAGTGGGTGGTGGTCTTGGGATGGCAGACGAGGGTTTCGACCCCGCCGAGGGAGACGGCATTGCGTCCAATGGTGATGTGGCGGAGGAAGTCGAAAGCGGCGGGCTTGCCGCCGGCCAGATCGAGGGACAAGAGTCCGCCGGGGAAATCGCACTGGGCGTCGCGGATCCGGATCTGATCGGGATCGGTGAAGAGAGAAGGGTAGTAGACGCGCCTGACTTTGGGGTGATGCTGGAGCGTTTCGGCAATGCGTTGGGCGGATTTGGAGGAGCGGTTCATGCGGAGGTTGACGAGGGAGAGCCGGGAGTCGAGCAGCCAGCACTCGTCGGGCGGGAGGATGTTGCCGAAGATTACGCGGCGTGCCTTCATGCGCGTGATGAGTTCGGGGTCGGCGGCGAGGGCCGCACCGGCGAGCATGTCGGAGAAACCGGAGAGGTACTTGGTGGCGGAGTAGAGGCAGAGGTCGACGCCGAGATTGAGGGGGTGCTGGAAGGCGGGGCCGAGGAAAGTGTTATCGATGAAGACAAGGGCGGGCTTGGAGAGAGATCTGGCGGTGGCGACGGCGCGGCGGATATCGGTCATACGGATGGTGGGGTTGGCCGGCGTTTCGATGAAAACGATGCGCGGTTGTGCGGCGTGGATGGCATCGTCGAGTTCCTGCGTGTAGCCGGCGTGGACGGGTACTCCCTGAATGCCGAAGGGTTCAAGAAACTCGTGGATGAGATGCTGCGTGCCGCCGTAGAGAGGGACCGTGTAGACAAGCTTATCGCCGGGTCCGGCAAAGGTGGTTAGGGCGGTCATGATCGCGGCCATGCCGGAATTGAAGACGGCGGCGGCGCGTGCGCCGGCTTCGAGAGGGACCAACTGGTCTTCCAGAATCTCGGCATTGGGGTGGTTGAGGCGGGCATAGATGAGGTCGATGTTTTCGCCGTCGGCGCGGCGGGAGCGGCCGGAGGCGACGGCAAAAGCGCGCTCGGCAGCCTCGGGAGAAGGAAAGACATAGGTGGAGGATCGAAAAACAGCGGGGCGGGCGGAACCGAGCGAGAGAGCGGGATCGTAGCCACGGGTAAGCACCTGGGTGGCGGAATGAAGATTCGCCTGGTCGTGAGTATGGTCCGGCATGGCGCTTTCAGTGTAGCGCCGTGGGCGGGAGGCAATGGTGCGGTCAGCCGAATCCTCCGCGCGGCGGGTTGCATCGTATAGACTGAGAAGAGATTTATTCAATATGGCCGGGCAAAACACACTTACCTTCACTGATCAAACATGGGACGCGGATGTGCTGAACTCCGACGTGCCCGTACTTGTGGACTTTTGGGCGGAATGGTGCGGACCGTGCCGCATGATGAGCCCGACTGTGGACGCGATCGCCGATGACTATCAAGGGCGGGCGAAGGTCGGCAAGCTGAACGTGGACGAGAATGGCGGTACGGCGATGCGGTACAACATTCGCGGCATTCCGACGATGCTTGTCTTCAAAGGCGGCCAGGTCGTGGCGCAAAAGGTAGGCGCGGTGGGCAAGACGGAAGTCGCCGCGTTGCTGGATTCGCAGCTCTAATCCCAATCAACTACTCGCAGATTGAACGGTGGAAACCGGGCAGGGTGGTCCTCTGCCCGGTTTTGCTATTTGGAGGACCTACTAGCGCGTGCACCAGTGTGGTGCAGATAGTCCACGCTCAACGTGCTCGGCAGAACACTGGCCCAGTCGTCGCGACCGTACCGGGCGCGCGCATCGGCACCCAGTAAACAGTACCGCGGGCGGCATGGGGGGTCCAACCTCCTCGACCTTTCGCGACTACACAGGAGTCATTTTGCAATTTTAGCCAACTTCCGAGTAGCCGACTTAACCGGCCAATCTCTGCCTATTTTTCAGGTGGCGCAAGTTTCAGCGCTTCAGCGACGATCTTGGTGAGGCGGTTGGCGAGGCGCTCCAGGCGACGGCGGGGACGACCGTCCGGCAGCGTCCGA